>JBFZAQ010000068.1:0-3554 GCA_041308885.1 Candidatus Omnitrophota bacterium
GCCATCGCCCCCGGAGACAGCTATTCCCATACTTTTACCTCGGCCGGCAGCGGCGTTTTTTATGCCCGGGTCAGCGCAGCCCAGCCGGGAGGCCTGGTCGGCCGGGTTTCGCTCAACGGCCAGGGCGGCGATGAATTAAGGGACGGGGAATATTTATCCGCGGCGGTCGCCTTAAGCGGAGACCTGACTGTCAACATTACCAATAATTCTTCTCAAGCCGCCAGTTTCGGGGGGATCCGGTTAGCGCAGCAGCCGGATGTGGAGTACGTGGAATTGCTTAACCTTTCCGATTCCGAGCAGGACTTAAGCAATTTTACTCTTGAGGCCTTCAATTCCGACGGAGAATTGATCGCCGGCTGGCCGGGCCGTATCCCCGACGGCACGCGTATCCAGCCGTATCAGCATTTGATCGTTACGGTGGATAATACCGACGCAGCGCCGGCGCCGGCGCGTTTGTGCGGCAGCGGTTTATCTTTTCAGCGGGTTTGGGGGTTTAGCGGGGTGGGGATGATTTTCGATGAGTTCGCCGATACCATTGATAAGGCTTTTGATCTGCTTGCGGATGCCGGAGGTTCGGTGGTCCTAAAAGACGGCCAGGCCAGGCAAGTCGACGCGGTGGAATACGAGAGTTTTCAGGTCGCGCCGTTCGCCAGCCTCGAGCGGGCGGATCCCGGCGCCCGGTTTGACTCCGACGGCGACGGCCTCTTCGACGGATGGTACCCCTGCGAAGCGCTGGAGAAGGCAACGCCCGGCCAAACTAATGAGAATAAAGGAATGTATACCGAAGAATCCCCGTTGGTGAAGACCAAACATGATCCGGCCCAGATGACTGTTTATAACCGGCCGCTGGCCGGCCTGCAGGAATTGGCTATGATCCCCAGCGGGGAGCCTTGGGCATTGTTGGCGGTCGAGGATATCAGCAAAATGGCCGATCATTTTTCATTACAACCGTTATTGGTGAATCAATATCTGGGCGGCGATTTTCGGGTTAACGGCAGTTTTTTCGAATCTGGGCATAAAGGCGATTCCGGCGTTTGGGAATCCGGCGCGGCCCCCGGAAGTTATTATCTTTCCGTCATATCCGCCGGGGCCGCCGCCCAAGGACAAAGGGCCGAGATTGATTATAAAACCGATGCCATGAACGCCTTTAGCCCGCAATCGAGCCTGGTCTTTTACGATGGAGCGGCGCTTTACGGTTTTCTCGAACTGCCTGCCGGCACGAAGTCGGTGCAGGTGCGCATTAGGAACGAGGCCGACGTTTTTATTTCTATTGCTAAAATAGTCCTTGAGCCGGCGATGATCGTCAAAGGCCGGATCAACGTCAATACAGCCGCAAGCGAAGTCCTGCAAAGCATTCTCACTGATGAACTGACGGCTAAAATTTTATCTTCCCGGCCCATCGGCAGCCGCAGCCCGGACAAACTGGGGCTGGGAGATTTATTTTTAATCGATCAGGATTTTATGCCCCAGCACGATCTGTTGACCGTCAAATCCAATATTTTCGAGATCCTCTGCCGCGGGGAATCTTCAGCCGCGGCTTTAGCCCAACAATCTATCCGTACCGTCGTGGACCGGGTGGAGTAAAATTTCTTGACAAACCCCATCAGAGCCTCTAAAATACTTTCAATGTTATCCAAACCTAGACAAACCAACACAAAGCACATCAGAGTATATCAAAGGCTATCTGATCAACAAGGAGGAGTCATGCAAAAGACCATCTACACGCCGCAGGAGGTTGCGCGGATACTCGGCATATCCAAGCAAACCTTGCTTAGGTACGAGGGAAAAAAGATTTTTCCTCGGCCGAAGCGGAATCTGATCAACAAGCGCCGCGAGTACGTCATCACGGACATCAACCGTCTCAAGGAAATAATCGGTAGAGTTTAAATGTGTTATCAGAGAGGGCGCCTTGATGAGTAAATTACGGTTGAAAAAGATCGTTGGTTTGGATATCGATGAAGGCAGTATTAATGCGACGGAAATCTCCGCGGCGCGGGGCCGTTTACGGGCGAGTTCCCTTTTTCAGGCGGCTGCGTTGGAAGAGCTGGCTGAGCGTCCGGAATTAAAAAATTCCAGCGTCGCCATTACCTTGCCGGCGCACGCGGTATTACTGCGTATCTTTCAAGTAAGCGCCTCCATCTTGCACAGCCGCAACAAGGACAAAGACATTATGGCTTTCTTGCAAAGGCAGAATCTCCCTTTTAAGTTAGAGGAGTGTTTCTGGGGCGTATTCATTTGGCAGAACAATCTGCATTTTGTCGCCGCCCGTAAAGAAGCCGTCCAAAAACAAATTGCCGTTGTCGAAGCTGCCGGGTTTAGATGCGTAGCTGTTATCCCGTCTTTCTTAGCGCTGTATTATATCCTTGTTCAGAATAATCCCCAGGCAGGCAAAGATAGATTTGTAATCGTGCACGTGCGCAAAGCTGCGAGCGACTTGATCATCTGCGAGGATTCCCGGTTATCGGTATATCCTTTGTCGCTGGGCCAGCAGCAGATCGCAGCTGATCCGCAGCAATCAACCAAATTTTCCCAGGAGCTTAGCCGGATTCATAATTCGCATCGGATGCAGCACGCGGCTTTAAGCCCGGCCGCTTTGCAGGTATTTGTCAGCGGCCGGGAAATTTCCGCAGATTTCATTGTCCAGTTACAGAAGAACTTTACCGATACCCAGGTTGTGGTTTTGGATCCTTTCAAAAAAATCACAGCCGCCGCGCCGGCCGGGTCAGCGTCGGTATACTCGCTCAGCGCCGGATTG
Source organism: Candidatus Omnitrophota bacterium (assembly GCA_041308885.1). Lineage (GTDB taxonomy): Bacteria > Omnitrophota > Gorgyraeia > Gygaellales > Profunditerraquicolaceae > JBFZAQ01. The sequence continues at coordinate 2,756 of JBFZAQ010000068.1, forward strand.
GCCGCCGCCTATCTCGGAAGCGGCGCCGCGCCGGCGGTTAATTTCATCAGGGATCGAATCCGGCGGGAGAATCGTCTGGTCCAGGTCGGCATTACCCGCAAGCTGGTTACTTTGGGGGCTGTAGCGGCCTGCGTGTTTTTGCTGCTGGGGGATTTGCTTTTAGCCGGCCGCCTTCAGCGGGAGCAAGCCGCTTACGCGCGCTTGACCATCCAGGTCGATAAAATATTGCCTTCGGTGAAGGGCCTCTTGCGGGAGAAAGAATCGCTTATCTCCCAGATTGCCTATCTGCAGCGGCAGATGGCCGGCCAGCAGTTGTATTTACAGGCCTTGGCCCTTATTTCCCGGCATAAGCCGGCGGGCGTGGTGATTAAAGAATTTGATTCAAAGCTCAATGATTCTTTGCTGGAAGTCGTAATTACCGGGGCCAGCGCCGGCTATGAACAAGTCAACGTTTTTTTAAGCGGCCTAAAGAAGGAGCCGGGGGTCCATGAGCCGAAAGTGGTGGCTTCGACTTTCCCCGGGGGCCAGGCCGCCGGATCGGACATTGATTTTAAATTACGGTTTGAGGTAAAAAAAGAGTTATGATGATGGAATTACGCGGCAAAAAAAATTATCTGCTGACCGGGGCGCTGATCCTGCTGGCGGTTAGCGCCGGTATTCAGTGGAATTTACGCGGGCGCTTAAGCGCTGTGGTCAAAGCCGGGCTTAAGCAAAGAGCGCTTTTAGCCCAAACCCTGCCGAATTTCACCGAGCGCAGCGCGGCTTTGCTTGAGCAAGAGGTGCTGGCCCGCAAGGAACA
>JBFZAQ010000069.1:0-3603 GCA_041308885.1 Candidatus Omnitrophota bacterium
ACCATCATCGCCGGGCCGATGGCGTGGATATGCAGGATATCCGGCTTAAGCTTGCGTGCCGCCCAAAGCCCCCGCCAGGTATGCACCATCGCTTCCAGAAATTTATTCTTGGGGCAGTTGAGAATTATGAATTTTACTCCCTTCCACTCCCAATCAATTGTCATTTCGTCATTGAGAGGAGGCTCAATTTTGCTCCCCGCCGACGAAGCAATCTTGCGTCTCGCGTCTATATACGGCTTCCTCGTAAACACGGTAACTTCACAGCCCATCTTGACCAGCCGAGGATAGAGGTTGGCGCAATGGGCCTCAACCCCGCCCATTATCCACGGGAATCCGCGTGTTCCGAGCACGACTATGCGAAGTTTAGAATTGAACATAAAATTATGTTAGATTTTGCCCGGTTGAACGTCTATTACTATAGATGCAAGTGGCAAGGGGCAAGTTTCCAGTGGGTACAAGGTTAAAGTTACAAGTTAAGAAAGAAGGTAAAAAATGAAAAAAAGCTATAAAAATCTTATCGTTTGGCAAAAAGCGCACCAACTTGTCAAGGGTATATATTTAGTTTCCAAGAAATTCCCCAGCGAAGAACTTTACGGTATAACATCACAATTGCGCAGAGCTTCGGTTTCGGTACCCACCAACATTGTTGAAGGTTGCGCGCGGCGCTCTCGCCAGCAGTATCGCCAATTTATTAATATAGCTCTTGGATCTTTGGCTGAGGCCGAATATCTAATGGAACTATCCGCTGAACTCGGATTTATGAACAAAGACACATTTGATAAGCTCGAGATTATTCGCGCTGAAGTAGGGGCCATGCTTTGGTCTCTTTACAATAGCCTCTAACTTGCCACTTCTTCTACCTTGCCCCTACTTGTCCCTTGCCCCTTGCCCCTACTTGTCACTTGTCCCTACTTGTCACTTGTCCCTACTTGTCACTTGCCCCTTGCCCCTTGCATCTATAATTTAACATCTCTCTCCATCATCACTCTCATCTTATTCACCAACACCCACAGTATGGGACGAAGCGGATGCGCGTGTATCGCCGGCGCGGCGCTGCCGATCATCCAGCAATTCTTCCGGCATGCCTTAACCATGGCCCGGACTTCTGCGGCCCGCTTGCCCTGCCAAATCTCATCCCAGCTTTGGGTCTTAAGATTGCCTAGCGGTTCTTTCTTATCCATGCCGTTACAGACCAGCACATCTCCGACCGGATCTACAAAAAATCCGTTACTCCCCATTTCGCAGGGCAGAAAACGCGGTTTGCCGCGGATGTAGTTGATCAAACCGTAATTAAAATAAGCCCGGAACCATTCCTTGATCTTTCTTGATTTAAGCAGTTCACGGATAAGCTTTTGGAATTCAGCGATAACCCGTTCTTTATCCTGGATTTGATTATCCAGCTTGTGGAAATAATGAGAATTATGCAAAGTGGCAGTGGCAAACTCGTAGCCATAACCGTAGGCCATCTTATACAAACCCACCAAGTCTTGGGCGTTTAAATCCTGCACGGTCATGGCAAACCCAATATCCTTAAGCCCCATCTCTTGGAGTTTCTTTAAAGTTTCCTGGGTCTTTTGGTATCCGTCGGGTATCCCGCGGATCTTGTCGTTGGCTTCTTCCAGGCCTTCAATGGAGATGCGAATTCCCAGATCCGGATATTTGGCGCACAGCTCAATAATGCGCTGGGTAAAAAAACCGTTGGTGCTGATAACGATACGTTTGGCTTTGCGGCGCAGCTGCGCGATCAGCTCGGGCAGATCCTGCCGGACAAACGGCTCTCCGCCGGTTACGTTGGCAAAAAAAAGCTCCGGCAGTTTGCGAATGACATCCACCCCGATTTCATCCGACGGTTTAGTAGGAAACTTCCAGACGTCGCACATGTTGCAGCGCGCGTTGCAGCGATAAGTTACAATTATTGATCCGTGCAGCTTATTTTTCATAGACTCTTGATTTTACCACATCGTCGGAGAAATTCAACCTCATCTTCCCCCTTCGTCCAGCTACAGCCCGCTTACCCATTCCTTAAAAAGCTCAATTTTCTTGGTCTCGCCGGCGGCAAATACCAGCGGCTTAGCGTCACGAGCCAATTGTTTTAGATCTAGGCTTTCACACTTCTTATGGAGCGCTGATTTGAGGGTGGCCGCGCTTTCGATGCCCGCTTTTAAGGTCAAATACCTAAAATCCGGCTTAGTAAGCCCGCCTAAGAAAATAGCGTCGAAAAAGTCCCGGCCCACTGCCCGTTTTCGGTTGAGTATCGCATAGAGCTTCTGGGCCAGGAGTAAATCGGCCGGCACAACCGCAATGCGGCAGAAGACATCAAACTTATTCAGCAGGATTTTTTCGGCGCGGTAGTCAAAATCTTGCGGCTGTGTATCGATCTTAATTAACAGCCTCTCTTCTTTGTGTTTGGATAATTCCGCATCAAATAAAACATTCATGATTTTAATGTCCGCGCTAAAGGCGCCCCTAAAGGTAAAGCCGGTTTCAACATTGAGCCCCTCAAGCCGCAAGGCACGGCTGGTTGTCTGGATTAATTGGCGGAAATCATCGCGGGATAGTCCGCGATTATCAAAATCAAGGTCCTCAGAAAAACGGCTCGACCCGTGAGCGATATGAATAGCGGTCCCTCCCATGAAAATAAGCTTTGCCCCTGCCGGGTGCGTAAATAGCGCCGAAAGGATCTTATATTGCAGATACTCGCGCAGAATATTGCGTTTATAATGCCTTAAATTTTCCGGGTAAAACGATGCGATCTGTTTGAGCTCAAGCATGATCAAGATACTCCCAGAATACGGCAGTCTGCCGTTTTAGCGTTACCCGGCCATAAGCGGGCAGATACCGTCTCATCTCGTCACGGTGTATGATTTGGCGCGCCTTGGCGCGGTTAAGACGCAGCGCTTTAAAATCAGCCGTCGTCTTTATCCCCGGATGCAGATACAAATAATCCAGCAGCGCCTTTACTGGTAAAGCGATCTTGTAATACCGTTCATTTGCCTGGTGGTAGTCAAACCCGAAGTACAGCTTTGGTTGGATAGATTGGTAGCTATATTCTCCCAACGGAGTCGTAAAAGACATTGTTTTACGGGTTGAGGCCGAGGTGATCCCGTAGATGCTTTCCGGTATCAATCCATAATGAGATAGGGCGAATTCAAATGAAACGTAGGAAGGCGCGTAAATGCGGTTGGCGATTTGCAAAAGGGTATTTTCATTAAGTTCGGTATCCGCGAAGACATAATGGCCCTTAATGACCTTTCTGATGTAGCCCTTAGCCTGCCATTCATTCAGACGCCTGCGGTAAAACCCCGGCTCGGCCTGCCGGATATCGGCTAAGGAGAATACGGTAAAGGACTTGAATGCGCGCTGAAATTCGATATATTGCATATATTTCTCCATGATGCTTTAAATAACATCTATAAGAAATATACCACATAGCCCTCATCTTGTCAATCTTAACCTGTGTCCCCCTTCTCCCCTGCGCCATTCTGAGACCCGCCCCTATTACTTGCGCGGGCCGAAGAATGTAAGGCTCATTTACGTCTATTACTATGGCAATACCTTAATATTGCGACTAGAAGATGTAACAAATTGAGATATGATCAATAT
>JBFZAQ010000070.1:0-3903 GCA_041308885.1 Candidatus Omnitrophota bacterium
GAATCAACGGTTTTTTTAGCGATGAATTCGTAGCGGACCTGGCTGTGGCTGTCGAGCTTATCCATCCGCGCGAGGCGCTCTTCGGTGGCTTTTTTTAAGGCATCGGTTATTTTACCCATGTGCTCTCCCTTATATTTTCAATTCTTCAAAATCAACATCTTTGGTTTCGGCGTAGCGCTCAAAGTCGCGCTCTTTAACTACTTCCCGGATAATTTCATCGTTGATCTGCTTTATGTTCATCACGTACGCGGATAATAAAGCGCTGTCGCTGGCTAGGTTAATTAGGCGCGGGATGCCTTTGGAATAGGTGTAAATTTCTTCAAGAGCTTCGGGGGTGAAAATCGGCGCGGCGGCGGCGTCGGCGGCAGCCAAGCCAAGGCGGTGATGGATGTAGTCTTGAGTTTCTTTACGAGTCAGCGCGTATAAATGGTAATAGACGGCGATCCTTTGTTTAAACTGCGCCAGATTGGCGTGTTGGAGTTTCTTTTTAAGCTGGGGCTGTCCCAGGAGAATAATTTGGATCAGTTTCTCCTTTTCGGTTTCCAGGTTGGAGAGCATGCGGACTTCTTCCAGGACTTTTTGGGTAAGGTTCTGGGCTTCGTCGATAATCAGGACGGTGTTGATATTCTCGGCGAGCTGCCGGATGAGGTATTTATTTAGTTGGGAAAGGAGCTTGCGTTTACTCCCCGTGGCAAATTCTATCTCAAATTCTTCCAGGACGGTTTCCAGGAGCTCTTTTTGGTTAAGGTGAGTATTGGTGATGACTGCGACTTTGGTATCTTGATCCAGCTGATTTAAGAGGCTGCGGCAGACAGTGGTCTTGCCGGCGCCGATTTCGCCGGTGATGACGACGAAACCTTTGCGTTCGCTGATGGCATAGCGCAGGCTGTTCAAGGCCTCTAAATGCTTGGGGCTGGGGAAAAAGAATTTGGAGTCAGGTGTAGTCGAGAAAGGTTTTTCCTGGAATCCAAAGAATTTTTCGTACATTGCTATCTCCGGGTTAAAAAGACAAATAAAGCTGAAGCGATTATCAAGACTAGCGCGGCGATGGCCCCGATCGTAATCAGGAAGCTGCGGCGGGACCGCTCTTTATTCACCGCTTCTTGTGTAGTGATGCGCGAGATTGCCCCCAGTATCGGCAGTCCGAGGGTTTTTTTGGCGTCTTCGACGTCCAAGATCGACTGATCCATAAACTCGAGGCCAAAGATCAGGCCGATCCCAGAGCCTGCGCCTAACAATAAGCCCATCAAGATAACCAGCGGTTTGTTGGGCTTGGCCGGTTTTAAAGGCAGGCGCGGTGGGTCGACAATAGTATAGCGGGTGCCTTCCCGGGAAGTTTCCAGGCGCTGAGTGATTTTGGCGGTCTCTAGTTTTTGCAGGAGCATGTTGTAAATTTCCTCAGTTACATCAATATCTCTGGCTAAGGTGGAGTCAACCTTATCCATGAGCAGCAGCTTATAGATCGAATTATTGGCGTTGGTTGTTGGGTCGCCCGGGTCGATTGACTGGCCGGAGGGCGCGCTGGATTCAGCGGCGATAATTTTGTCCAATTCTTGTTTTAAGGTTTCTTTGGTGGCGTTGTTTAAGGCTTCCCCGGAGCCCTTAACCTCGAACTCTCCGGAATCAAGCTCTTTTCTGGCCAGATTGATTCTGGCTCGCAGTTCTTTGACCATCGGGTGCATTTCGGTTGAATCCTGTAACAGGGATTTAAGCTGTTCTTCGGTTTTGGCGATTTCCGATTCTTTGATCTTACGTTTATAAATGGCCAGCTGTTCGGTGATGAACTTGATGGCTACGTTGGTCTCTTTGGTCTGCGCTTCCATGTTCTTTTCCATCAAGATATCGGTCAACGTCTGGGCGACACTTAGGGTTTCCGGCGGGTTCTGGCCGGTGAAGGATATCCTGATGATGCTATTGGAAGGCAGGTCGCTGGGTTTGGTTCCGCTCATCTCGACGGTGATATTCTTTCTCAAGCCGAGGATCAAATTCTCGTATTCAATCTGCGAATGGATATTTTTGTCCAAACCCAATTTTTTGCTGAGCTCGACGAGGCTGGTCCAACCCAGCAGGGTTTCGCGGATACCCTGCATCCTTTGCATGGCGGTAGTGGATACTGCCAGGTTCTGGATGAGCGGGTTAATGATCTTTTCTTCCTCGACCAGGATAATGGTGGAGGATTTCCAGCTGGGGGGCAAAAGCAAAGCGGCCATGATCCCGCCTACCAGCCCGATGGCGGCCGGGACGATGATCAGCCATTTGCGGCGGAATACTATTTTAAGATAATCGATCGGATTAGTATATTTGCCCGGTGCTTCGGTTTCCATGAATTTGGCTCCTTAAGCTAAGTAGTATATGCTATTGGTAGAAGGCTTTGTTCTTTTTGAGAGAATCAAATGCCGTTTTTCCGGAAGCGGCGCTCTCCACCGGAGACGCGCTTAACCCGACCGTAGTCGCCACCGGAGATATCACACGGATGACTTTAGCCACCACGGTTGCCGGGACGTAAAGGATGTCTCCGGGATTGATGATGATATTCTGCTTTAAGTCGCCTTCGTAGAGTAATTCGTAAAGATTAACCTTTTTGGTTTTGGATTTGCCGTTTTCCGACGGGGTGATCAGCCGGCAGCGGCGCATCGAAGCGTTGGTAGTGGGGAGGCCGGCTAAATGGATGGCATCGCGCACCGATATCCCCTCGGACTTCATGACAAATTGCCCGGGAGCGACGACTTCACCCATAACATAAAAGACCTTGCTGCCATACTCAATGATGGTGACATTGACTTCCGGAGAAACCACGTATTCCGTCAGGGCTGTCTTAAGCTTCTCTTCTAGCTCTTTCTTGGTCAGGCCCTGGACGTCCATGTCGCCGACAAATTTATATTGGAGTTTGCCTTCCTGATTAATGGCGAATTTGCCGCTGAATTCGGGATGGCGCATAATCTCAATTTCAACCACATCGTTGGGGCCTAAAGTATACTTGATCGGGTCGAATTGGCCGTAGGCGGTGATGGCTTCTTGGGACGCGCGCGAGGATGGCGGTAAATATTGGTCGGCGTTGACCTGGATATCCGCGCTATTCTGGCTGCCTCTGCGGATTACGGTGTCCTCGGCCTGTAAAATTGCCGTTGAGCCGAGGATTACTAATACTGACGCGCATATAATGGCAAAACGCTGCATAGCCCCTCCTTATAGTATAATTACGGTTTCTTTAAAATCCTTCAGCTTCTTAAGATCGTCTTTTTCGTAAGTCCTCCACCCCCGCCAGTCCCGCTTAGCGCGGTTGACCTTGCCGGATTTCTCCCAGCGGACGATGGTTTTGGAACTGACGCCTAAGCGCTCGGCCACGTCTGTAACTGTCATCCTACCGTTGCTCACTCTGCTACCTCCGTTTAGACTTGTCCAACTATGTCCTGGTATGTCTCGGACTGTATAATACTGTTACAGCAGCACTTTTCGTGCCAAGTTTCATAAAGCAGGATAAAAGTGTAACAAATTAGCTTAAGATGCTCATAAATATAGCGTTACGTAAAGTTAATTCTTGTGGAGTATTTTGGTTTAAGAGGGTATTTCGGGCAACGTTGCCAGTTTTAGCTATTGGCCAGCGGATTTGTTTATAAATATAAACACTTAGAAGCCGGGTTTCAGTAAAGATAGATTCTTCACTTCCTTCGGGGGGGTTCAGAATGACGAGCAGACTAAGGAAACCGAAGCATAACGAGCATGCTGGAAAGATTGAGTATGACGATTATGCTGAAACTTATACAAGCTCGGGAAAAACTTTAAAAGGCGCTTTAAAAAAAGCTGTAATCGCAATACAATAATGTCCGGTATTAACAAAGCAAGAATGTCCGGTTTTAAAATTGCTATAATGATTCTCTCTAAAGGAGGGTCATATGGCAATAA
>JBFZAQ010000071.1:0-9373 GCA_041308885.1 Candidatus Omnitrophota bacterium
CTGCCCAGGACGGGATATTGATTCTCAACGCCCAAACCGGTCAAATCAACGAAGTCAACAAATTTCTGATCGATATGCTGGGTTATTCCCGGGAAGAATTTTTGAATAAGAAGCTTTGGGATATCGGTGTCTTTATCGATGTCGAGAAGAGCAAGGCCGCTTTCAACGAGCTGCAGGCCAGCGGATACGTCCGTTATGAGGATCTGCCGCTGAAGACCAAGGACGGCCGGACTATTAATGTGGAATTTGTCAGTAATATATATGACGTCGGACAGGCCAAAGTAATCCAATGCAACATCCGCGATATAAGCGAGCGCAAGGCTTTAGAAGTAAAATTGAATACTGAATTGGAACAACTAGCCTTGAGGGACTCGCACACCGGACTTTATAACCACCGGTATCTTAAAGATTCGATAGAAACAAACTTTGCCCGGGCGGAAAGACAATCCGGCTTGCTTTCGGTGCTCATGATCGACTTGGACTATTTTAAGTCTATAAACGACGTTTACGGGCATTTATTCGGCGATTTGGTCTTAAAGCAGTTCGCCGCGCAATTGATCAAAGCCGTGCGGCCTTATGATGTGGTTATTCGTTACGGCGGAGAAGAATTCGTGATAGTTTCTCCGGACACAGGCAGGGGCGGGGCCTTAATTCTGGCTCAGAGGATACTTGATAAGATCCAGGTCTATGATTTCGGAGACAAGGGGCAGTCGGTCAGGCTAAAGCTAAGTTTATCCGTCGCGTCGTATCCCGAAGATAGCGTGCGCAGCGGTATGGAGCTGGTGGATTTGGCCGATCAGTTTTTGAATAAGGCAAAAGAGAACGGCGGTAGCCGAGTCTTCTCCTCATCCGATATCAAGAAGACTTTAAAGGTCAGTATGCAGCCTACCAGCGTACATTTACTTAAAGAGAAGATCGATAAACTCACTAAGAGGGCTAATCAGAGTTTAATTGAGGAGACTATGGCTTTTGCCAGGGCGCTGCAATTAAAAGACCTCTATACCGGCGAGCACGCCGAGAAAACAGTTTATTATGCGCTAAAAATTTCTCAACAGCTGAATCTTACCAGTGAAAAAATAGAATTGATTAAGCAAGCAGCGATGTTGCATGACTTGGGTAAAGTAGGCATAAGCGATAAAATCCTGCATAAGAGAAATAAGCTTACCAAAACCGAATTTGCCGAGATCAAAAGGCATCCCCAGATCGGCGTTGATATTATCCGGCCGATCCATGCTTTGCGTCCGGTAATTCCCGCCCTTCTTTATCATCATGAAAGATGGGATGGCGCAGGTTACCCGCAGGGTTTAAAAGGGCAGCAGATTCCTTTAGCGGCGAGAATTATCGCCATTGCCGATGTATATCAGGCTTTGGTTTCTGATCGTCCGTACCGCAGGGCATTCGGGGAAGAAAAGGCCGTTGCAATCATGAAAAAAGGCGCCGGTAACCATTTCGATCCCGATATCGTAAAAAAATTATTAATGGTTATACGGGACGAAAAGTAATTCCCAATCTTCAGCATTAGAGTCCGCATTAGAGTCCTTGAAAAACTGATTCCGTGTGATATAATAAATCCCCAAAAGGAGGAATCTATGACGAAGAACTTAGTTTGTATATTTTTGGCTGCGGGATTAATAGCTGCCGGATGTGAATCAATGGGCGCGAAAACCAAGACCGGAGCGGTAGCCGGAGGGTTGCTGGGCGCGGCGGCCGGAGGGATTATCGGCCACCAGAGCGGCCACGGCCTGGAAGGCGCTGGAATCGGAGCCGCAGTCGGGGCCTTAGGCGGAGGATTAGTTGGCAATGCCATGGATCAAAACGAGCAAACGCAGATGGAGGTAAATCCTAATTATATTTCCATCGTTTCCATCGTCGATATGGCGGGCAAGGGCGTTCCGGATGATGTGATTATCGGTGAAATTCAGCGTACCGGATCGGTATATCAGTTGACGTCGGAGACGATTACTTATCTTAAGAATAACAAAGTTGGCGACAAGGTCATTGATTATATGTTGGCTTCAACGCGATAATATTTGGGTTGAACCAAGGGACAGCATCTTTTTTGAGGAAAAAGGCGCTGTCCCTTTTTGCGTTTATGGTATAATTACAGCAGCGGCTTTTTAGGAGGTCGGGATGGACGAGGTAAAATGTAATATTTTGATTGTTGATGATGAGCCGGATGTGGTTGATTCCCTGGGCCGATTCTTCTTCCGCCGGGGTTATAGCGTGAATACCGCGGGTACCGGAGAAGAGGCGCTGAAGCTTATGGAGTGCCGAGTTATTGATCTGGTGCTGTTGGATATCATGCTTCCAGGTATCAAGGGTACGCAGGTTGCCGCAATCGTTAAGGATAAGTTTCCCAATACCAAAGTGGTTTTAGTTACGGCGTATCCCGAGTTAGCTGCGGCCAGCCGAGATGCCGATGAAATTATTAAGAAGCCTATTGGAGCCGAAGAACTTTTTCAGAGAGTCCGGCAGCATTCCGGAGATAGCCTGGCCGGGCGACATCCGGTTATATGCCGGCCGAAGATTTTGTTGATTGAATCTTCTCTACAGTTGGCGAATACTATTACGGCAGCGCTGGGGAAGTCCGCTGCGGCAGGATTTTCTTACGAAGTGCAAATAATTGAGGCTAATAGCCGCGCGGTAGAGCGCGTTTTGACCTATCGGCCGCACATAGTCTTAATTAATGCTTTGAGCCTTAATCAGGTTGAGCAAGATTTTATTCCTTATTTGTCGCAGATGCGAGCCAGCTTGAAGGAGATAATCGTATATCATTCCGATTCGCTTGTGGCAAATTTGGCGGTCGAATTAAGCCAACTTGCCGAGGCGGTTAATTCTTTAGCCTCGCTGCATGGCCTTTTCAAAATGTAATGACAACTTTGGAAATTTGGGGTAAAATACGTTGCGGAAGTGCCCTTTTTGCCTATGGATAATAAGCAGAGTAAGATATTGATCGTAGACGATGAGCCGGATATCGTTGAGGCATTGCGGCATTTTCTGGAAGGGCGGGGGCATCGCGTATTGACCGCTTTATCCGGGGAGGACGCGCTTTCTCGACTTAAGGAGGAGGCGGTAGATTTGGCTTTGCTGGATGTTATGCTGCCGGGTATCAAAGGTACGGATGTGGCCCAGGCTATCCGGGAGCTTTATCCGAAGACAAAGGTGATTATCGTAACTGCCTATCCGGAGGCTGCGCAGGGGCTTTATAATAATAAAGTTTTAGAAGGCCTGCTCGTAAAGCCGGTCGGCGTAGAGCAGTTATATAAAAAGATGCTGGAGGTTTTGGCGTTCGATGATCAGCCGGGCGTTGCGGATAAGCAACAGGCAGGAATTAAGGCGCGGGTTATTGTAATTAAGGCTAAGCTGCTTATTGTCGAATCACACAAGGCCGTTTTTGATTCCATCGCCTCTTGTTTACGTCAAGCCGGGAAACGCGGAGAACTCTATGAAGTGTTCTATGCCCGCGATTATCAAGAGGCAGCGGGTGCGCTTGTCGAATCCCGGCCGGATATGCTTGTCGTTAACTCCGGCAGCTTAACCCGTCAGGAAAGAGAGCTTATCGATAAAATATCAATTTCGGACGGGGCCCCGAAAGAGATTATTGTCTATGAGCCGCCTTTAGGAGGCGGCCTGGGGCAGCAGGAATTAGAAAAGATCGCCGGGACTATTCAGTCGCTTTCTCTTAAGAACGGTTTTATTGATTTTCATTGGGTTAGTCTATAGCGTAAGCGCCCTAGGAAGAGTAATTATGCCGACAAAAGATACCTTAATGATCGGGCAAATTCTGATTGACGAAGGTTTGGTTTCGGCGCAAGAACTGGAGATTGGTCTGCGGGAACAGAAGAAAACCAGCGAGTTTATCTGTTCCGCGCTTGTCCGGCTGGGGTTTGTTACCGAAGAAAAAGTATTCAATCTTTTATCCCGCCAATTGAATGTCCCTTATGTAAAGCTCAAAGACGTTGCTATCGATCCGGCAGTTATCCAAAAAGTCCCTCCGAAGTTCGCCAGTCATTATAAGATTATGCCCCTGGAGTGTAAGGATAATATCCTTACTGTGGCCATGACTGATCCTTTAGACGTGCGCACTCTGGATGATATCCGTTTGCTTTTGGGCGTCGAAGTCAAAGGTGTTTTGGCCAGCGAGGCTGAGATTAGCGAGGCGGCGCGTAAATATTACGGGGTAGGCGCTGAAACTATCGAAAGAATAATTGCCCAGAAGCCGGCGTTTGAGGAATTAAAAACGACGGTTGATAATGTCGAGGACCTGGAGGCCTTGGCCGAAGACGCCTCGATTGTCAAGTTTGTTAACCAGATCCTTACTGAGGCGATCAAAGACAGGGCAACTGATATTCATCTTGAGCCGTTTCGCGATGAATTGCGAACCCGGTTTAGGATCGATGGTATTCTTTATGATATCAATATACCGGAGACTATAAAATACTTCCACGCCGCGATTGTTTCGCGTATAAAGATTATGGGGGCTTTAAATATTGCCGAGCATCGCCTTCCGCAGGACGGCAGGATCAAGATTAAGATCGGCGAGGAGGAGTTGGATTTACGCGTGTCGGTAATCCCCACCGCATTCGGCGAGGCAGTGCATATCCGCTTGCTAAGTTCGCGGTCATTTCTGGATTTAGCCAATATCGGGCTCTCGTCTGAAGACCTGCTGCTGATTGAGAGAGTCATCAAAAAACCTCATGGTATCATATTTGTTACCGGTCCGACCGGCTCGGGAAAGTCGACTACGCTTTATGCTTGTTTGGCGCGGATCAATTCCCCGGCAATTAAGATTATTACCGTCGAGGATCCGATTGAATACCAGCTAAGAGGGGTCAACCAAATCCAAGTTTTGCCCAAGATTGGATTAACCTTTGCTAACGGATTGCGCCATATTCTCCGTCATGACCCGGATGTTATCATGATCGGAGAGGTGCGTGATTTCGAAACGGCGGAAATATCTATACGGTCGGCCTTAACCGGGCATTTGGTATTTTCGACGCTGCATACTAATGACGCAGCTGGGGCAGTGACCCGGCTGTTGGATATGGGCATTGAGCCATTTTTAGTCTCTTCTTCGTTAGAGTGCCTGATTGCGCAGCGGCTGGTGCGTTTATTGTGCCCGGTATGTAAGGAGCCCCTTAAAAATAAAGCCGATGTTTTAAACCGCATGAAAGATACTGTAGTCGATGCTCAAGCAGCGCAGATTTTTGAAGCCAAAGGCTGCGAAGAATGCCGTTTTACCGGTTATCGCGGCCGGACCGCTATTTATGAGATTCTGCTGCTGAATGATGTTATCAGAGAGCTGATCATTAATCGTGCGCCAAGTCAGAAGATCAAGCAGGCAGCTCAATCTCAAGGTATGCGTACGCTTCGCCAGAGCGGGCTAGCCAAAGTAATCCGGGGGGAAACCACCTTGACCGAAGTTGTGCGCGTGACTCAGATGGAAGATTCAGCCGGATAAGTATGCCGCGATACGTATATAGCGCAAAGTCCGATCCTTTTAAAACCATCCACGGTGAAATTGACGCTGAATCCGAGCAGGATGCTATTATTAAGATTACACGGTTAGGCGCGTATCCTATCGTAATAAAAATCAAGGATTTGGACTCGCGTTCCTTCTTGGCCGGCCACCCCAAAAAAATCCGGCCTAGAGATATCGCCATTTTTACCCGGCAATTAGCCAGTCTACTCGAATCCGGCGTGAGTATTATTAATGGTTTAGGATACATCGCCAACCAGACTTCGCAGAAGTCTCTAAAAGTAGTCTTGGGCAATGTGGTGGCGGGCATTAAGGACGGCTTGCCTCTTTCGGAGAGTTTGGCCGCGTATCCTAAGGTATTTTCCAAATTGTATATTGCCATAGTTTATTCCGGGGAGGTCGGAGGGACTATTGATGAATCGCTTAAACGGCTGGCGGATTTTCTGGAAAAAGAAGATGAATTCAGAAATTCGGTTTGGGCGAGTTTGGCCTATCCTTTGTTTGTTTGTTGTGTGGGCCTGGCTACTGTAGTAGCTTTGTTGGTTTTGGTGATCCCCCGGCTGGTGGCGATGTTTGAAGACATGGGACAGGCGTTGCCGCTGCCGACGCAAATACTGATCAATTTGTCGGCGATGTTGCGGGATTATTGGGTGTTTATAGTCGCGACCTTAGCCTTAGCCGTTTTTTTATATCAACGTTTTTCCCGCAGCCGGCAGGGCCGGTTGTTTGTGGACACTTGGATTTTAAAAATTCCCGTAGCCGGCGAAGTTATCTTAAAAACTGAGATTAGCCGTTTGGCGCGGACCTTATCGCTTTTATTATCCGGCGGGATGCCGATTATAACCGCGTTGGATATCAGCACGCTTTTATTATCGAATGAAGTTATCCGGCGGGAAATCGTGCAGTTTAAGGAGCAGATCGCCGGCGGGATGAGCCTTTCGCGCTGCCTGGAGGGGTCTGTTATATTTCCGCCTTTAGTCAAAACTATCGTCAGCGTTGGCGAAGAGGCCGGAACGCTGGAGGTGTCATTATTCCGCGTAGCCGAAGATTTCGAGAAAGAGGTTGATCGAGTGGTCAAGGGTTTTACCCGCTTATTGGAGCCGGTCATGATCCTAGTTATGGGGTTGGTTGTTGGGTTTATTGTGTTGTCGATGTTGTTGCCGATATTCCAGATTAATCTACTTGCGCAGTGATGAATAGGTGAGCCGGTAAGCCGGTTCACCAGTGAGCCAGTTCATGGTTTTAAAAAATAGTTTATTATAAGGAGGGGTTGAAATATGAATAGAATACCTTTTAAACCTTTAGACCGGAGCACCGGCATACCGGAGCACCGGCATACCGGTATACCAGCTAACCGGCTAACTACTTCGGGTTTCACGCTTATCGAGCTTATGCTGGTAGTTATTATCATCGGTGTTTTAGCGGCGATGGTCATGCCGCGGTTGGTGGGTAGATCCGAGCAGGCCCGGATGAACGTAGCCAAGGCCGATGTTAATGCCAATATTGCCAACGCCCTGGATTTATTCGAGATGGATGTTGGCCGTTATCCGAATAGCTCCGAAGGAATTTCGGCCTTGCGCAGCGATCCGGGATCGCTGGAGAATTGGAAAGGGCCGTATATAAAACGCGATCCTAAAGATCCCTGGGGTAATGCCTATAATTATAAATCACCCGGGACGCACAATAATGATTATGATCTGTATTCCAGCGGATCTAATGGAATAGAGGGCGACAGCGATGATGTCGGCAACTGGTAACAAGCGCGGCCGCGGCGGGTTTACCTTTATTGAGTTATTCATTGTGCTTTTATTGATCAGCGTATTGTCGGTGGCTGCCTTGCCGAGATTCAAGCGGACAGCTGCCCGGTTTGAACTCGATGAGACAGTGAAGAATTTACAGATGTTGATGCGTTATGTTCAAACTAAGGCCATCGCTGATCACTCCATGTTTGTGGTGCGTTTTACACCCGCGACCGAGAAGTGTGAAGTATTTCTTAAAAAAGATGATTCCTTTGTCCCGGTAGCTGGCAGACTAGCCAAGGGGTGTAAAATTCCGCAGGCAGTTCAAATTAGCATTTTGCCTGTAAGCGCTACAGATATTTACGTTTTGCCGGATGGTAGTTCGGATTCCGCAACCATCACTTTTACCGATACCTACGGATATTCACGATCGCTTATCCACGAGGCAGCATTCAGTGATTACGCGGTTAAATAAGCCTAAGATTATAGCGGGATTATCCGGATTCACACTCGTCGAGGTGGTGGTGACGGTGGCGGTTGTTCTTACCGGGGTAGTCCTGATCTTACGTTCTCTTACTTCTTCGTTAGCGGCGATGCAGTTCGGCCAGCACTTAAGTGACGCCGCATTGCTAGTTGAGTCAAAAATCTGGGAAGCCCGGCAGCAGTATGTTTTGGACGGATCATTGCCTCTGGATAGCAGCAAAAAAGTGCAGGCTCGAGAATATGCTTTGCATTACGACATTGTGTCGTCGGCCGACGGAGTACAAAATGAGCTGTTATTAACCCTATCTTGGAAAGAGAAATCGCGGGCGAATGATTACGTGACATCGCTAAGGGCCTATTTATCGAAATAAGATGATTAATCTACGCCGGTCGAATAAGCCAGGGAAATCAGGGTTTACTCTTTTGGAGCTGTTGATCGCGGCCACGATTTTTGTGTTGGTTGCGGTGGCTATCTACTCGGCTTTTCGCAGTGGCTACAATACCTATCAGCGGATCGAGGCGTCATTCTCGGTTTATCAGCGGGCCCGCGTTTTCTTTAACCGGATAGAATCGGAGTTGTTGAATGTCTATCGGTATTCTGAGCAAGATTCCCGATTCTTGGGAACTTCTCAAACCCTGAGTTTCTTAAGCTTGATTCCGGAATACGATAAAGACACCGGTCAACGTCCGGCGCTTTCTCAGTTTGACTATAGTTTACAAGACGGCGCAGTGTTGCGCGGCCAGAAGAGCGGGTTGGGAGTTTTTCTCGCGGATGATCCAGTTAAGAAGGAGGCGATTATTTCTCAGATCAGCTCGCTCAAATTTGAGTATGCTGCAGAGTCAGAAGATAAAGTTAGTAATATGGCATATCAATGGTTTGCATTGTGGCCGGATGAGAAGAAGAGTGAACAACTGGCCGGGCTGCCGAGGGCGGTGAAAGTAGAATTGAGGCTTTTGCCGAAGAAGGATTCGCCGGCGCAAGACGCGATCACTTTTACCAAGGTTATCGCTTTAGAGCTTGGGATATAATTCTTGATGAACAAGCGCGCTTCTGTTTTGATAGTGAGTTTATGGATTTTGGCCATTTTAGTTATTTTTGCCGTAGGCGTGGGGTATCGAGTTTGGGTAGCCTTGCAATCCGCCCGTTTTCAGATGGATTCGTTAAAAGCGATGCTGTATAGCAAAGAGGCAATTATTCAGGCGATGCACATAGCCGCGGATGATGTTCGCGATGGATCGCCGACCAAGGAGTATGATACTTTAGCGCATTGTGGAATTAATCCGGCCGGCAAAAACGTTAAGGAAATCTTTTACCGGAAGCTGGCTGATACTACGGAAGGGTTTTCGGTAGAATTTGCGGGGATCTCGGGAGAGCCGAATTTTGGCGTGCGTGACGAAGAAAGGAAGATAAATATTAACGGAATGCCCGGGATCGGAAAGCATAGCTTAATCCAAGCTCTTCTTTCAGTATCCGGCGCGCAAGATGCGGATGATCCGCAGATGGCGGCTACGCTTGCGGGTTGGACTGATGAGGCGTCTTTGATAGATATAGCCAAGAAGTCTCCTTTTAGCGCTCCCGAAGAGATGCTTGGGCCTTTGGAGTATTATTATAGGAATATTCGCGGGTTAGCAGATGCTGAGGCCAAAAACAAGGCTTATGCGGTATATGCTG
>JBFZAQ010000072.1:0-6509 GCA_041308885.1 Candidatus Omnitrophota bacterium
GAAGATGGCGGGGATAGAAGGGATGCATAAACATTTGGAGTCGGTGAAAAGAAGATTCGAATAATATATATTTAAATTAACCTGTATTGAAATTCAGCGAAATGCAGGGAAATACATTCATTGATCTAAATTGATATACGTAGAAATAAATTGAAATACTAGAGAAATACATAGGAATTAGAAATAAAGCGAAATACGCGAAATTAATTGTATAAATGGGGGAAGAGATGGAAGAAAGAAAAGCGCAGAAGACCAGAAACACTAAGGAAACGGAAATTACAGTAACATTAAATATTGATGGCGAAGGTAAATCCGCTATAAAAACCAGCATCGGTCTTTTAGACCATATGTTGGAGTTATTCGCTTTCTGGGGCCATTTCGATTTGACGGTCACCGCAAAAGGCGACTTATATATCGATATTCATCACACTAATGAGGATATCGGTATTGTCCTGGGTGATACTTTTAAGGAAGCCTTGGGTGATAAAATAGGAATCCGGCGTAATGGCTCGGCAGCTATACCTATGGAAGATGTGCTGGCTACGGTAGCCGTGGATATAAGTGGGCGGGGTTTTTTTAGAGCGATTGCACCCGCCAATAAATTCCTAGGCCTTAAGGAAGAAGAGAAATATTCTTTTGAATACGCCAATCACTTTTTGGAGTCTTTTGCTAAGAGACTAGGGATGAATTTAGACGTAAGGCTTACCGGAACTAGTGATGACTTGCATACTAATTTGGAACCGGTATTTAAGGCCTTAGGCATTGCTTTGGATCAGGCTACCCAAATCGATCCGAGGAGAAAAGGGGTTCCGTCTACTAAGGGGATTATTGATTAAGATAATGACAAATGTCAAAATTCAAATACCAAAACAAATTCCAAATTTAAATTACCAATTTCCGTCATTGGGTATTTGATATTTGAATTTATTTTGAATTTTGTGCTTTGTCATTTGAATTTAATCAACTTGAACTTGTTTCGGATTTAACTAGAGTTGGAGTGTTTAATGATTGGAATTATAGATTACGGTATGGGCAATATTCACAGTGTCCGTAAAGCCCTGGAAGCCGTCGGAGCTAAGACGGTAGTGTCTAATAACTCGATTGTTCTGGGTCGTTGTTCCAAGTTGGTGCTTCCGGGGGTAGGGGCATTTCGTGACGCCATGTCCGCTTTACGCCGGAATGGCTTGATCGAATTAATTAGAGATAGCGTTAAACAGGGTAAATATTTTCTGGGGATTTGTTTAGGAATGCAGTTGATTTTCGATAGTAGCGAGGAAGCCCCGGGTTGTGCCGGCTTAAGCCTGATCAAAGGCGAAGTAGTCCGTTTTTCGGCTAAGCCCGGCCTTAAAGTGCCGCACATGGGCTGGAATAGCCTAGAAAGAACTGAAGCTGATCCGGGTTGTCTTTTATTATCCGGGTATCGGGATAAGTCGTTTGTTTATTTTTGTCATTCGTATTATGCCGAGCCTCAATCCAGCAGCGTTGTTTGCGCAACCGCTACGCATGGAGCGCCTTTTGCCGCGATGGTCCAGCGGGGGCCGGTATTCGGCGCGCAGTTCCATCCCGAAAAAAGCCAAGCCGTGGGTTTACGTATAATGAGGAATTTTGTCCGATGTTGATTCTTCCGGCGATAGATTTAAAAGACGGGGAGGTGGTGCGTTTTGTCCAGGGCCGCCATAGTAAAACCGTTTATTCCCAGGATCCGGTTAAAACTGCCAAACACTGGGTCAAACAGGGCGCTCGGATGTTACATATAGTGGATTTAGACGGGGCGATGACCGGGATAGTCAAGAATATGCCCCTGGTCAAGGAAATTGTGTCTACCGTTGATGTGGGTGTTGAATTTGGCGGAGGGGTAAGGGATATCGGCATAGTTCGTCAGTTGTTGACTTATGGTGTTAAGCGGGTTATTCTGGGTACGCGGGCCATTGAGGACAAGGTTTTTCTGGAGTCCGCGGTTAAGGAGTTTGGAGATCAGGTCATCGTGAGTATTGACGCCCGGGATGGCCGGGTAATGATCAAGGGGTGGGTTGAATCAGCCGCGTCTTTGGATGTCCAGGAGTATTGTGCCCGGTTATTGCAAATCGGGATTCAGCGGGTGATATATACCGATGTTTCTAAAGACGGCACATTGCAAGGCCCAAATATTTCCGGAGTTAAAGGATTGCTAAAGCTGGGGATGTCGGTAATCGCTTCCGGGGGTATTTCTTCCTTGGGAGACCTTAAAAAGTTAAAAACCCTAGAAAAAAAAGGCGTGGCAGGTATAATTATAGGCAAGGCCTTGTATGAGGGTAAATTTACTTTAAGCCAGGCGTTGAAAATATGTAATTAGGTATAGTTTGCGCGCAAGAGGAGGTGCAAATATGAAACAAAAAATTGTAGCGGGGATAATGGTGTTATTGGTGCCGGTGGTTTTTTCCGGATGCGCTACCGGACGCAAGCAGTCAGACTTGGAGATGCAGGGGCTAAAGAATCAAATCGCGGTGTTGGAAGCTCAGCTGCAGTCAAAAGATGAAGAATTAGCCGCTTTTAAAGAAGGGGCAAATAAGACTGAATATGCCGGCCTTACGTATGAAAGCGCTGCGGACTCCGAGCCGTCAGTCCGGACTAAGAAAGTCATCGGTGAAGCTAAATCCCGGCCGACCATGAGGCAGATCCAAACAGCGTTGAAAAATGCCGGATATAATCCCGGCCCCATTGACGGCAAAAAGGGTAAGCAGACCAAGGAAGCGATCAAGTCTTTTCAGCGCGATCATAATCTGGGTATTGACGGCATAGCCGGCAAGCGCACCTGGGAGGCGTTAAGCGAGCATCTCTATAAGAATTAAATCCCGATGACCAAATTCCAATGAATGGTCAAATCACAATTGGACATTGGTTATTGGTAATTCATTGGGATTTGGATAGTGGTCATTGGTCATTAAATTTCTGAGTTATGTACCGGGTAATAGATTATGCTGGCTAAACGAATCATCCCCTGCCTGGATATTCAGGACGGCCGGGTAGTTAAAGGCGTGCGTTTTCTTAATCTGCGGGATGCCGGCGATCCGGTCAAAGCCGCGCAGGCTTATGACCGCCAGGGGGCGGACGAACTGGTTTTTTTGGATATCACTGCCAGTCACCAGCGGCGCAGAATTCTTATCCGCCTGGTGGAAAAAATCGCCCGGAATATCTTTATGCCTTTTACTGTGGGCGGCGGTATTAACTCGGTTAAAGACATAAGGGATCTCTTAAATGCCGGAGCGGAAAAAGTTTCGATCAATACCGGCGCGGTAAAAAATCCCGGCTTAATTGCGCAGGCGGCCAAACGTTTTGGCAGCCAGTGTATTGTTGCGGCGATTGACGCTAAATTAGTTGTGAGTACGAAACTCACAACTCACAACTCACAACTCAAAACTCAGAAGTGGCAAGTTTTTATTAACGGCGGAAGGACGGCCACGGGATTAGACGCCGTCGAGTGGGCTAAAAGAGCCGCTCGGCTGGGGGCTGGAGAAATTTTGCTTACCAGCATGGACGCCGACGGGACCAAGGACGGCTACGACTTAAAGCTGACTAAAGCCGTAGCCGGCGCGGTGAACATTCCGATAATTGCTTCAGGCGGGGCTGGCAAACTGGAGCACTTTTATGCTATACTACACCAAGCTCAAGCTGATGCGGCGTTAGCGGCGTCGTTGTTCCATTATGAAACTCTTTCGGTCAAATCTGTTAAGCGGTATTTAAAAAAAAGGGGCGTTTGCGTAAGATTATGAAAAGACAAGAAAAAAAAATCAGGCCGGCAGAATTAAAGTATGATAGCAAAGGATTGATTCCCGCTATCATTCAAGATTACTCTACCGGCGAGGTGCTGATGGTGGCGTATATGAATTGTCGGTCGCTTAAGCGCACGCTTAAAACCGGCAAGACCTGCTTTTGGTCGCGCTCCCGGAAAGACTTTTGGGTTAAGGGGGCGACATCAGGGCATTTTCAATTCGTCAAATCGATTGCCTATGATTGCGACTCGGATGCTTTATTGATTAAGGTCCGCCAATTAGGGGCCGCGTGTCATACCGGTAATAGGTCATGTTTTTATCGCCACTTTAAACTTTAAACTTTGAACTTTAAACTTTAAATTCTCTATGCTGTCTTTCGCCCAGTTCTACAAGCACACTCGCGGCTCCAACGTCATCCCGGTCTATAAGCAGATCAATGCCGATTTAGATACTCCGGTGTCGGCATTTTTAAAGATTCATAAATCCGACTATGCTTTTTTATTGGAGTCGGTTGAGGGGCGCGAGAAGATCGCCCGGTATTCTTTTCTGGGGTCCGACCCGGCGCTAGTCTGCCGGGCCAAGGGGCGCAGTATCGAATTAATCGACCGGTTGGCCGGTACGCGCAAACAGTTTGTTACCGATTCATCCCCTCTTGAGGAGATAAAGAAGCTCATCTGTCATTGCCGGCCGGCCCAGATTAAGGGGTTACCGCGTTTTTGCGGGGGGTTGGTCGGATATATGGGGTATGATATGGTCCGTTTTTTTGAGCGGTTGCCGGATAAAAACCCCGATACGCTGGCTACTTATGATGCGGTTTTTATGCTGACTGACAGCTTATTGGTTTTTGACCACCTTAATCATACGATTAAGATTATTTCTAATGTGATGCTTCCCGAGACCGGCCGGAGGATTAATAGCCGCCAGGCTAAGAAATTATATTTAAAGGCTTTGCAGAAGATTGCTGAAATCGAACGGTCGATCCACGGGGTATTGCGTTATGCGCCGTCGAATCCCCGGAGTAATGCTAAAGTAATAAAAGTCCGCTCCAATATTACCCGGCGGCAATTTCAGGATGCGGTAAAGTCGGCCAAGGCCCGGATTAAGAGAGGCGATATTATTCAGGTGGTATTATCGCAGCGTTTTTCCGCGCGGGTCTCCCGGCCGGCGTTTGATATCTATCGGAACTTGCGCAGTTTGAATCCGTCTCCTTATATGTTTTATCTTCATTGCGGCGATACGATTCTCATCGGGGCGTCCCCGGAGATGCTGGTGCGTTGCGAAGACGGCAGGGTGCAAACTCGGCCGATTGCCGGAACGCGGCCCCGAGGCAAGAATGAAGAGGCTGATGCGCGGCTGGAGGAAGAACTGCTCAATGACGCTAAAGAAAAGGCTGAGCATATAATGCTGGTGGATTTAGGAAGAAATGATTTGGGCCGTGTCTGTTCGCAGGGGCAGGTTAAGGTTTCCGAGTTTATGAAAGTCGAACGTTATTCGCACGTTATGCATTTAGTCTCCGAAGTCAGCGGAGTGCTTAAGCCCCGGGCTGATGCTTATGACGCTTTACAGGCTTGTTTTCCGGCCGGTACGGTTTCGGGGAGCCCCAAAATCCGGGCTATGGAAATCATTGATCAATTGGAGAATACGCGCCGCGGCCCTTATGCCGGATGCGTGGGGTATTTTAGCTTTTCGCAGAATATGGATACTTGTATTACTATCCGGACTATCGTAGTCAAGGATGGCGTAGCCTCAGTGCAAGCTGGCGCGGGGATCGTAGCGGATTCCATTCCAGCGAATGAATATAATGAGTCGGTGAACAAGGCCAAAGCGCTGATTGAAGCGCTGGTTGCGTGAAGTAAAATGATGGGTGTCAGCCACATCGGCATTCTGATACCCCGAGTTCAACTAAAGGAGAGGAACAATGGCAGTACGCATTCGTTTAAAGAGAATCGGGAAGAATCCGCACAAGCGGCCGTTCTTTCGCATCGCGGTCTTTGAGGAAACCCGTAATCGCGACGGAAGATTTATTGAAGAGTTGGGGATGTATAATCCCTTGACTGCCGCGGCCAAGATCAATAAAGAGCGTTATGATTATTGGGTTAAGGTCGGCGCTCAGGCCTCGAACACGATCAAGAGCTTAGTGAAGAAGGCAGGGAAGGCTGCTTAGCAAAGCCGTAACCTTTACCGGATAACGAAACGGGCGTCGTAGCCATAGCCGTTAACCGATTTCTCAATAGCGCGGGAGTTAATAATAATTTTAACGCCAACTGGAGGTTAATATGCCGCAGGCCCAAGTTGCAAATCCAATTGCCAGTTTTGTGCCGCTAATTCTCATTTTTGTGGTTTTTTATTTTCTGATTATCCGGCCGCAGAAGCAGAAGGATTCTGCGCATCAAAAGATGCTGGCTGTTTTAGCTAAGAATGATGAAGTGGTGACTACCGGCGGGGTCCACGGGACTATTGTTAATGTCAAGGAGAAGACCCTGATTTTGCGTATTGACGACAATGTGAAGATCGAAGTGGAAAAGAACTGTATTGCCTATAAAAAACAGCCGGCCGGCGTGGCTGCGTAATATCGAAGGAGTTCTAATGGATCGGAGAATGGTGTCAAAGATTGCTCTTATTCTGGGGCTTACCGGGTTGTGCGCTTATTTTACTTTTCCCTTGGATAAGCGGATTAACCTGGGCTTGGATTTAAAGGGGGGAATGCATCTGTTGTTGAAGGTCGATACCTCGCGCTTATCCGAAACCGCTAAAGTCGAT
>JBFZAQ010000073.1:0-3207 GCA_041308885.1 Candidatus Omnitrophota bacterium
ATATTATCATGGGTATCCATGGTGTAGTGGTTGTCCGAGGCGGCCGTAACGGGGTATATCTGCCGCAAGTAGCTGACCAGACTGGATGGTCGCGCGAAGAATTCCTTTCCAGCCTTTGCGCCAGCAAGGCTGGGTTACCTGCCGACAGTTGGAAAGATCCGGCAACCGAGCTCTACGTGTTTACGGCCGAAGTGTTCTCGGAGAAAGATTATTAAAACATACTAGTGAAATTTATGGTAATTGATAGAAATTAATTGAAATAAGTTGCTGCGAGCATTGATCTATTAATTTCTATTTATTTCTATGTATTTCAATAAATTTCCATGTAGTTGCTATCCATGATTTCTATTTCTCTAAATTTATTATTTACTGGATTAATCTTCGGTTCCGGTCCTTGCCTAGCCAGCTGCGGTCCGGTATTGATTAGTTATTTTGCGGGCGCAGGCAAAAAACCGGCAGCGGCTCTTTGGGGTTATGCGCTGTTTTCGCTGGCGCGCATAACGATGTATCTGGCCTTAAGCCTGTTGGTTTATTCGGCCGGCGGGTTAATTTTGGATAAGTACTTGCCGGGAGTAGCGCGTTACGCTTTGCTCTTTTCCGGGCTAGGCATTGCCGGCTTAGGGATGCTGGTTATGCTGGGCAGCAATTCAAAGTTTAAGCCGCTTTGCGCGCTGCATGGGGCGTTAGTCCGCAGGGACGCCGCAACTATGATTCTGGCGGGATTATCAATGGGGCTGTTGCCTTGTGCCCCGCTATTAGGTATACTATCTTACATTGGCCTAGTCGCGAAAAGCTTAAATCAGAGCCTTGCTTTAAGCCTTATGTTTGGCCTGGGGACGTTTTTTTCTCCGCTTTTATTATTAGCTCCGGCGTCGGGACTACTGCGTAAGCTGATCCAGACCGAAAATCAGGCTAAGTTTCTCCGGATTATTTGCGGGCTGATTATTGTAGTTATGGGTATGCAATTACTGTTCAGGAGTGTTTTTAATGCTGAGAGTCTTTGTTCCTAATGATGTGATATCGGATAAGGTTATAGCGATTCGCGATATAGAGCAGTTGCATTATCTTAAGGACGTTTTACGGTTGAAGAAACAGGATAAAATAATCGTGGTTGATGAACAGGCCATTATTTACAGCTGCCAGGTTGCCGGCGTATCGCCTAACGAGGCTAGGTTGGAGATTCTGGAAAAAAAGAAGAGTGCGGTATCGAGATTGTTTACTTTGACTGTGGCTTGTGCGATGCCTAAGAATTCGCGGTTTGACGATATTGTCGATAAACTGACTCAGCTGGGCGTAGATCGGATCATCCCGCTTAAAACTGCCCGAGTTATCGCCGATTTAAATAAAAAGAAGGAGTTCTTGCGGCTCCAGCGATGGTTGAAGATCGCGCGACAGGCCGCGCAGCAGAGCCAGCGCGACCGCCTGGCTTGTGTTGAGCCGATTACGGATTTTTCAGCGCTGCTTGGCCGTATGAATGAGTGGGACTTAAAACTAATTCCGGCTTTGATCGGCAAGCGTAAACCTTTGCGTGATGCGGTTACTGCCGCGGATAAAAAGAATATTTTGCTGCTTATCGGCCCGGAAGGGGATTTTACCCCCCAGGAAGTAGAACAGGCGATTGCCAAGGGGTGCATTGCAGTTTCGTTGGGGAGTACTGTTTTGCGGGTTGAGACTGCGGCGGTGGCGGCGGCGGCGTATATCAGGCTGGCATTTAACGCCGACTAGCCAGGAATGACCAAATCCCAATAGCCAATTGCAATTTGAATAATTGGTAATTTATTGGAATTTGGTAATTGCCTAATTGGATATTGCTTTGCGTTGCTTATGAAATCAGTTTTCTTCATTACTTATGGTTGCAAAGTTAATCAATATGATACCCAAAGCATCCGTCAGCGTTTTCTTAGCCGCGGCTTTCGCGAGGCTAAAAATTTAAAGGACGCGGATATCTGCGTTATTAATACCTGTACGGTTACCCATAAAGCTGATCGTGATTCGTTATCAGCCATCCGTCGGGCCGGGCAGGCCAATAGCCGGATTAAAGTTATCGCCACCGGTTGTCTTGTCCAGGATGGCGCGCCGGTAGATGGAGCCGACTTGATTATCGCGAAGCGTTTCTTTGCCGACGGTATTCAGGGATTCTCCGGACGCGCCCGGGCCTTTGTTAAAATTCAGGATGGCTGCAATTATTTTTGTTCCTATTGCAAAATCCCGTTAGTCCGGGGGTGCTCGCGCAGCCGGACGGCCGAAGATATCCTGGCTGAGGTCAAGCGCCTGGTAGCGAGCGGATATAAAGAGATAGTTTTATGCGGGATCTGCCTGGGGGCCTGGGGCCGGGATTTTAAGCCGCAGGTTGAACTGGTTCAACTCTTCCAATACCTTGAGCAAGTGCCTGGATTGTGCCGGTTGCGTTTGAGTTCGATCGAGGCCCGGGATGTTACACCCGGATTCATGCGATATCTTGGGCGCAGCGCGATATTGTGCCAACACCTGCATATCCCCATACAAAGCGGTGATGATGCGGTACTGCGCCGGATGAATCGCCGCTATACTCGCCGGGACTATCTCGCCGGGATCAGCAGAATTAAGAGATCTATTCCTTCAGTAGCTTTAACTACCGATGTGATGGTGGGGTTTCCCGGAGAGACTGATTCTCAATTTGCCAATACGCTTAAGCTTGTCCGGCGGGTCGCCCCGTTAAAAGTGCATATTTTTCCCTATTCGGCCCGGCCGGGGACTGCCGCTTTTAAGTATCCCGGTTCGGCGCTTGCCCCCAATGAGCTAAAACAGCGGATCGCTAAGCTTAAGGTTGTGGCCGGGGTGTCCGCTGCGAGCGTTAAGCGGAAATGGTTGAATAAAACGGCGTTGGTGCTGGTAGAAGCCAGGGTCAAGGGCTGCCCGGATGAGTGGGAAGGATTCACTAATCAATATATAAAGGTGCGTTTTCCGGCACCGCCGGACTTGTCTAATCAATTGGTTCCTGTCAAGCTGATCGCAATCACCCCGGAAGGAATGCGCGGAAGCTTGTGCTATCCCGTTGCCTAAAGGAACGCACAGGGCGGATATTTTTATGTTAGATTTTTCTTTTCCCTGCGTCTATTACTATGGAAGGAGGGAAAGTGATTTTAGCAAGCAGATTTTCTTTTGTGGGACGCAAAGGTTCACGGATTAGGCAGCCCGTTAGTAAGGCGCGATCGGACCGATTACTGA
>JBFZAQ010000074.1:0-7271 GCA_041308885.1 Candidatus Omnitrophota bacterium
CCCAATTACCAAAACCCAAATCCCAATGAATTACCAATGACCAATATCCAATCGAAATTTGGTCATTTTTACCGGCGTTACAATTCGCAGATCTTCGGCCCCAGACGCTTATGCTCGGAGCGGGCAACCATCATTTTGACTTTACGCACGGTCGGCAGCGGGGCAACTTGTTTCCGTCCGGTTTTAATCCGCAGCAATATATCATCGAGCTCAGGGTAAGTAACCCCCAGCTCCTCCTCATCAGTCTGGCCCGGCCATAACCCGGCGGTGGGGGGCTTAGCGATTAAACGCTCGGGTATACCCAGTTCTCTGGCCAAAACTCTGACTTGCGTCTTAGACAGCCGGGCGATCGGCAATAGGTCCACTCCCCCGTCGCCGTATTTGGTGAAATATCCGGTCATCATCTCGGAATTATTCCCGGTACCGCAAACCAAATAATCCATTCCCGCGGCGTAATAATATAAAGCAGCCATCCGCAGCCGCGGCTTAAGATTCGCGTCAACCAAGGCCTTGCCCTCAGGAAGGACTTTTTTAAAAGTATCGTAGACTCCGGATAAATCCAGAGTTTTAGTTCTAATACCGAAATCCTGGGCGAAACTAGCCGCGTCTTGACTGCAAGAGGGTTGACTGTGAATCGGCATAATTAAACCCAATACGCCCTCGCTACCCAAAGCCTCCTTAGCTAAGGCAGCCGCAACGCAAGAATCAATCCCGCCGCTTAAACCTAAAATTATCCCTTTGGCGTCGGCAGATTTTACCTGGCGTTTTAACCAAGCCACAATATGTTTCCTAATCGAGCTTCCCATGGATGCTTGGATTATACCATCACCGGTATTACTTTACAAGCCTTCTTGAGAGGGAATTCTGATTAAGATACGGCAGGATAGCGCGATAAACCCTATGGGCAATGATCCGGTAGCCATTGCGATTGGGATGGATAAAATCGCTCTTCAGATTAGGGTTAGTAATAATCCCGTTTAAAATACTGGGGATAAAAATTGCCCTTTTTTCTTTAGCCAGCGTGGAGATAATCCCCCGATATTCACTCAACACAATACCGGCGCTGATATCAGCCAAAGCGACTATCGCCCCGCCGGCCTGAATCTCATCGATGATCTTGCCTATATTCACCTTAGTCTCAGCTACCGGAACTTTATGCAGAAAGTCATTGCCGCCGAATTCCACGATCACCAAAACAGGATCCTGGGCTAAAACATCGCTTGCCACCCGCTCCAAGGCTTCTTCAGAGGTATCCCCGTCTACTCCTTTATTGATAACCGGAATACTGGTAATTTTGGCAAGGGCAGTCGGGTAATCTTCGCCGGGATTGGCGCCGTAGCCAAAAGTGATACTATCCCCGAAACAAACAATGGCCTTGCCCCGCGAACCGATATTCTTGACCTCCTGCCTCCCGCAACCCGCGCAAAATATCGCCAGCAAGAAAAAAACTCCGAAATAAATATGTCTAGGCAGGCGGCTTGGTGGCTTGGTGGCTTGGTGGTTTATCATTCTCATAGCGTAACCTCAGTTGACCGCAGGCTGCCTCAATGTCTTCTCCGCGGGCCTTGCGTAAAGTGGCAACAATCCCGTGTTTCGCCAGATATCTTTTGAACCGCGCGATCTCTCCCGCTTCCGGAGGCTGAATTCCGCACTGCCTAACCGGATTACAGGGGATCAGATTGACCTTACAAAGCAACCCCCGCAGTATTATACTTAATTGCCGGGCGTTTTTCAAATCACAATTTATATCCTTGGCTAACATATACTCAAAAGTGATCTGCCGGTTAGTCCGGCGGATATACTGCCTGCAGGCCTCCAGTAAAACCTTAAGCGGATATTTTGAGTTCACCGGCATGAGGGCGCTGCGGGCCAAATCATTAGCCGCGTGCAGGGATATAGATAATTCTACCTGCAGGCCTTCTGCCTGGAGTCGCTGGATTCCCGGCACTACCCCGCAGGTAGAGATAGTTATTCGGCGCGCGCCGATAGAAAAACCCTCCTTGGCATTAAGAACGCGAATAGCCTTCAACACCGCATCATAGTTATCCAACGGTTCACCTGTCCCCATAAAAACCACGTGGGTAAGCGCTGCCGGCATAGCGCTGTGCTGTATGGCCTGAACCTGCTGAATGATTTCGCTGCAAGTCAGATTCCTCTTAAATCCCGCAAGTCCGCTGGCGCAAAACCGGCAAGCATATAAACAACCAACCTGCGCGGATATACAAGCTGTCCTGCGGGATTTCGCCGGGATCATGACCCCTTCAACTAATTGCCCGTCGTCCAAACGAAACAATAATTTCTTCGTCCCGTCGGCGGAAACCTGGATATCTGCCTGAGCAATACTGCCGATTAAAAAACTCTTCTCCAGATCCTGCCGCAGCTGCTGCGGAATATTAGTCATCGAGCTAAATTCCGCAGCTCCTTTTTGATACAACCAAGCGAAGATATTGCCGGCTTGGTAGGCCGGAAATTGAAGCTTGCGGATTATTTCGGTTAATTCCTGAAGAGAATAATTCTTAATATCATTCATGAGGCAAAGAACCTTGAGCTTCCTGTTTTGCGGCCTTAAACAATCCCTGAACTCCGATTACTTGGGCCAGCAGGGTCCGGCTGTTCATTTTTTCGATGGGTCGTACTTCTTTAATCCCGCGGGCCAAAAAGGTGATAATGACAAACCGCAGCGCGCTGGAGAGGAGAAAAAGCGAAAGTATTTTGTACCCGCAGAGCGCCGGCAGAACCTGCGCCAGCCGTCCGCCGATGATTCCGCCTAAGGCTACGGCCAAGGCAACTACCACGCTAAAATACCCCTGACAACGGATACGCTTCTGAGGCGTAACCGCGTCATAGACAAAATTTCCGGCGCATAAATTAAACCCGGCCCAGGCAAACCCGCCCAGGAGCTGAATGAATATCAGATAAACCGGGTGGCGATAGGCAATCCACCATAAAGGCAAAGTGGCAATGATCAAGCTGGTTAAGCGCATAACTTTGATATTGCCGGTCTTATCGGCGAATCTGCCCCACCGGCCGATAAAAAATATCTGCGCCGCCGTGGCCGAAGTCACAATTACCGTATAAGTCAGATAACTAAATTGCAATTCCCGCAGCATCAATACCGAAAAGAACGGCGCCGAGAGATTAACGCAAAACTGCAGACCGGCGACAAAAAAAACAAATCTGGCGAAGTTAGAAGTCCGAAAGCTCCCGATGAAATCCAGGAAGCTAAAATACGCCTCATGCTTAACCCGGTAGGCCGGCTCATACATCCGGCTTAAACAGTACCACGAGGCCAGCCGCGCCAGCATTGCGGCGCCGATGATAATGATAAATCCGCGCAGGGCGTGGTTCTTAGTCAATTGCAGGATAACCCCGGCCAGATAGGAACAAGCCAGAGCGACAACAGACATGATCTTGTTCCTCCAGCCGAAATAAAATCCGCGCTTACGCGCCGGTATATACTCAGCCATCAGCCCCACCCATACCGGTCCGGTCAGGCTGTTTAAGCCGATAAAAAGGGTCATGGCGATTATCAACACCGGAACCTGATGCGCAGCCGGCATTGACGGAATAAACATCATCGGTAAAAGCATCAGCGTATGCAAAAGCACAAAGATGACGATAACTTTCTTTCGGCTCTTGAATTTATCGGTGATATCCGCGGAGAAAATCTGGATTAAAGAAGTGAACAAAAAAGGGAAGGCCGTCAAATAACCAATTTGCCTGACCGAAGCTTTAAGGGCGATGGCGTAGGGGGCGACATAATCATTGATAAAACCGGCCGTCCCGGAGGCAAACACACCATCCCAGAAAGAAAAGACCAAGCTTTTGCGGACCTTATTGCGCGTGCTCATAGGGTGTATTATACCAAAAAATAGGAAAAATAGGGGGCGTTTCTATTATTTCCAAAACCTAATGAATGGCCAATCACCCAATGATCAATTGGACATTGGCAATTGGGATTTCATTGGGATTTGGAAATTGGTAATTGGTCGTTTATTACGCCAACAACAACTATACCCGGCGCAGCGCCTCTTTGTCGACTTTTCCGGTGCGGTTTTTAGGTAAGGTCGGGAGGAATTCGAAAAAGTGCGGAATTTTAAAATGCGCTAAGTGCTGACGGCAGAATTGCTTAAGCTCCTCTTCCGAAAGCGATTTCCCCTCTTTAGCCGCGATAATGGCCTTAGGTACTTCCCCGCGCATTTTATCGGCCACTCCGATTACCGCAGCCTCGGCAATATCGGGATGTTTTAAAAGCGCGGCTTCTACCTCCGGCTCAAAGACGATCTCGCCGGCGACTTTGATCATCTCTTTTTTTCGGCCGACGATATACAGATGCCCTTCAGTATCAATTCTGCCGAGGTCCCCGGTATGAAACCAGCCTTGACGGATAGTCTGCGCGGTCAACGCGGGATCCTTATAATAACCGTCGGTAACCACCCAACTTTTCACCACGACTTCGCCGATTTGGCCCAACCCGCGCTCCTGATCGGAGTCGTCAAATATCCTGACCTCAATCCAGGGGGCCGGACGGCCCACGCTTTCAATTTTGGTTGAGCCCATAGGGAGCACCGTGGTCGGGGCGTTGGTTTCAGTCAGGCCCCACCCGTTTAAAAGATGGGCCTTGGGACAATACTGATGGAAACGACGCAAGGCATCCGGAGAACTCGAAGCGCCAAAAGTCACTATCCAACGCAAGCTGGATAAATCAAATTCCTGGAATTCCTTCAATTGTAAAAAAGCATAATACATCGAGGGAACGATCC
This sequence comes from Candidatus Omnitrophota bacterium, assembly GCA_041308885.1. GTDB lineage: Bacteria > Omnitrophota > Gorgyraeia > Gygaellales > Profunditerraquicolaceae > JBFZAQ01. The sequence goes on from JBFZAQ010000074.1 coordinate 4,764, forward strand.
AAAAACAAGTTACCTTATAATGCGCGACATTACGGATGAACTCCAGAGGGATAAAGCGCTCCATCAACACGATAGTCGTGGCGAAAGAGATACAATTCTGAACGTAAATCAGGCCGCCCAGGTGCGAAAAGGGAAGCGCGCATAAAGTGATATCTCTTTCATTCAAATCCACAAAGAAATTCATCGATTGCGGCGGGGCATCCAACTGACGGTAATTAATCAACACCCCCTTGGGCTTGCCCGTAGTCCCGGAAGTATAAAAGATAATCGCGCTATCCTTATCATTGATTACCGCTTGAGGAAGAACCGCCTTGTTCTGCTCAATCAATTCTTCAAACGACAGATATCCCTCGGCCTTTTCATGACATAAGATAATCTGCTTAAGGACCTGGGATTTTTCTTTTAAGCTGCCTAGAGATACGGTCGCCTTGGTTTTGGTAATAAGAACCTTGGTCTCGGAGTGCGCCAGGCAAGATATAAGTTCATCCTGAGTAAGCATGAAATCCAAAGGCACGGCCGTTGCCCCTAGACACCAAACTGCCAGATAACTATAAATATATTCCGGCCAATTCGGCAGATATATCGCTACTCTATCGCCTTTTTCCACCCCAGCCTTGGCTAGGCCGGCGGCTAACTTATAAACGCTGGTTTTTAATTCGGCAAAACTTACGCTCTTGTCCTTAAAAATAATCGCCGCTTTTTGAGCGCAGGAATGTGAGCGTTTCTCTAATAGCGTGCTGACGTTCATTGCGAATACTCCTTATAAGCTATGATATAAGCGCCGATCGCGGCGGTGACGCGCGAAAATTCATTTACTGACCGCGCCGGCGCCGCACCTAAAATATTCTCCCGGATTCTCCGGCGTAACCCCCGCGCAAGCCAATAGTTCGATATCGGCCACTTTTCGTATTATGACGTTGCGTAGGATGTAGGAAGCGGGACATCAAGAGTAAAATTACGTTCAAGCGTAGCGGACGTCCAAACGAGCGCCTGCCGACAGGCAGGTAAACTAGTGAACGTCCCACGGAACTCCCTATTTCGCGAGCTAAAACCCATACCAATAATTAACCAGCGGCTTGCCGTCTTTAGTTTGATCAACAATAATATTCTTCAGCCGCGTATACTCCAGAAATCCCTCCCGGCCTAGTTCCTTACCGAAACCGCTTTGCTTGAACCCGCCATAGGGGGCCTGGTTATGAAACATACCATAGGTATTCACCCAGACGACTCCGGCATTCAGCCGCGCGGCGATAGCGTCGGCTTTAGACTCATCTTGGCTCCAGATCACTGCGGCTAACCCAAAATCCGAGGCATTGGCTAAATTGACAACTTCATCAGTGTGGCTGAATTTATTAATACCGGCTACCGGGCCAAAGACTTCTTCTTTAAAAATAGCCATTGCCGGGGTAACTCCGGCCAGAACCGTAGGCTCGCAAAAAAATCCCTCTTTAAGGCTTGGGGCATCAGGAATTTTGCCTCCGCATAGAAGTTTAGCCCCTTCAGATACCGCCTTACTCACGGCTGCCAAAACCCGCTTTCTCTGCTCCTCGCTGATGAGCGGGCCCATCTGCGACTCAAAATCCAAACCTTTCCCCAGCTTAATCCGTTTAGCCTTAGCCACAAAATCATTCAGGAATGAATCATATATGCTATCCTCAACGAATATACGCGACATTGCGGTACACATCTGCCCCTGATTCAGGAATATGGAGCATAATGAACCGTTAACCGCCGATTCTAAATCCGCGTCTTTACAGACAATGCTCGCGGACTTGCCGCCTAGTTCCAACAACAGCTTTTTAACATTTCCGGCGGAGTAAGTAATAATTTGCTTACCCGCAACATTACTTCCGGTAAAAGAAATCAAATCCACCCGCGCATCCGAACACAACTGTGGGCCGATCTGCGGGCCGCTGCCGTTAATAACATTCAACACTCCCGGCGGCAGACCAACGCCATCGATAATCTTAGCTAATTCCAGCACTGTTAACGGCGTTAAGCTGGATGGTTTTAAAACTACGGTATTGCCCGCGGCTAAGGCCGAGGCTAATTTCCAACAGGCGATAAGCAAAGGATAATTCCAAGGGACGATCAAAACCGCCACCCCCAGTGGCTCACGCTGCAAGCGGCACTCGGCATTCTCGGCCAAGACCCTATCGGCAATTAGGTATCGCTCAAAATTGTCGGCGACATACTCAAAGGTCTTGGCTGCCGAGGGGATATCCATAAAGGTCGATTCTTTGATCGGCTTACCCGTATTCAACGTCTCCAGTTGCGCCAATTCACCCGCATGGTCGAGAATACCCTGGGCGATTTTTTTAAGATAATGCTTACGCTCGGATAACGCTAACCGCGGCCACGGCCCGTTATCAGAAGCAACGCGTGCCGCCGCCAACGCCGCCTCAACCTCAACCTGCCCCGCCACGGAAACCTCAGCCAGAGTCTCTCCCGTCGAAGGATTAATAACTTTCTGCTTGGCCTTAGTCTCGATAAACTTTCCGTTAATAT
>JBFZAQ010000075.1:0-6749 GCA_041308885.1 Candidatus Omnitrophota bacterium
ATGGGATGCTTCACTAATTATGACAGCGTAAGCCGTATCATTTACGCCATTTTTAACCGTCTAAACACCAAATGGCAGGAAAGGCCTTTAAAGCAATTTACACAATTTATTTGACATTACCCTGCTTTGTTTCCTCGTAATATTTTGATATACTAAGGCAAATTAATTAACTACAAATGCAGCAGTATGTTAGGCAAAAAGGGAGGCGCATGAAAAAGGTATTTTGCTTAGGGATACTGTTATTTTTTTGTTCGGCAATAAGTTACGCGGCCGCAGACAAGGCCGGGAAAATCGTCCTTTATAACTGGAAGGATTATACGGATAAATCCATCCTCGATGATTTCGAGAAAGAAACCGGCATTAAAGTAATCCTCGAAGAATATGAGACCAAAGATATGATGCTCTCCGAAGTCCAGTCAGAACCCGAAAAGTTCGACGTATTAATCGCCTCGGATAGTACTGTTTCTTTCTTGAAACAGTTCCGGTTGATTTCGGAATTAGATTTATCCAAAATACCCAATTACAAATTCATCAAGAAGGAATTCCGAAATTCCCCCTTTGACCCAGGAGGAAAATACGCCGTAACCGGCTACCTATTGGGGACGCTGGGCCTGGCTATAAATACGAATTTTGTCCCGGCCGATAGCGACAGCTGGGCCATGCTCTGGGATAAGCAGTACAAAGGCAAAATCGCGCTTTTAGACGATACCCGAGAAGCAATGACCCCGGTGTTGAAATATTCTAATTTTTCCTTGAACACCAAAGACTCCCAAGAACTGGGAATTGCAAAACAGAATGCCCTTCTTTTAAGGAATAACGGTGTGCAATTCGGGGATACGCTAGAGAATTTAGAAAAAGTAATGAGCGGAGAGCTCTGGATTGCCCAGGTATATAACGGCGATGTGATTTACCTGGCCGGGGATCGGAAGGACATTAAATACGTCCTGCCCAAAGAAGGTTATTCGCTGTCGGTGGATAATTTCGTCATCAGCTCCGGCACTGAAAAGATGGCTGCGGCGTATCAGTTGATTAATTATTTCCTTGAACCGCGTAACGCCGCAAGGTCTTCGGTTGCTTTTTCATACCCTTCGGCCGTTGAAGCCGAAGCCTTTATTGACAAGCGGCTTCTTGACAACCCGGTTGTCTATCCTTCACGGGAGGTATTGCAGCGGGGAGAATTTTTTGCTGACCTGGGAGAAACTGAAAACGAATATATCAAGATATTTAACCTGCTTAAACAGAAAGAACAATAATAACGTAAGCCAGGGAATTCCGATGAACCCCCGAAAAAGCCTGTATTTAAAAATTATCCTGTCTTTTCTCACGATAGCGCTCATACCGTTATTGGCCTCTTCTTTTATTTCATACTTTCAGGTGCGGCAAAATACCTATAATATAATTAAACGCGATATGTCGCATCTTATAGATGAGCTCGGGGTTATAGTGCAGGGGAAAGTTCTTGATGCGGTAAGGCACGTCGCACTGCTGGCGGAGAGTTCTGTTATCCGTTCAGACAATATTGCTCTTGAGGAAAAGACCCGAGAGATGCAGAAAATTTACGACCTTATCAAGCTATTTGACGACATCACTCTCCTTGACCGGGAGGGCATTGTTTTGACCTCTCTGAAATACGACTTCCGAGGAGATTGGAAGTACAAAAAATGGTTTAAATCCAGCCTGGAAGGCAAGCTCGCGGTATCGCCGGTGCATATCATTACCCAACCCACAAGGTTCGTTATCATTGTTACTGCACCCATATTCGGTGATGATAAAAAAGTAAAAGCTGTTCTTGCGGGCAGAATCGGCATGGAACGCATCTGGGAGATGACCGACAAAATTAAAATCGGCAGCACGGGATTTATCTTCATCACAGATGATTTCGGCAAGGTCCTATCTTGGCCGGATAAAGATAAGATTTTATATAAAATAATGCCCGAAAATTTAAGAGCAGGGCTTTTGAGCGGGGATTCCGGCGCCCAAGAATTCATCGGAGAGAAAAACGTCCCCAAGCTCTGTTTTTCTAAAACCTTAAAAGAAAACACGCAATATGCCGGGGAGAAGTGGCACATCGGCGTAATACAGGATAAAGCTGAGACCTACGTGATTATTAATAGGATGATTTTGCAGATAGCGCTAATTGCCGTAGTATGCGTGCTTGCAATTTGTGTATTGGCGTTTATCCTGGGAAAAAGGATAGTGAGACCGATAAAGTCGCTGGTTAAGGCCAGTGAAAACGTTGCGCTGGGAGATCTTAACAGCAAGGTAGAGATTACTTCGAATGATGAAATCGGAGAGCTAGGCAAATCGTTTAACCTGATGGTCAGAGATCTAAAGAAGACAACTGTTTCAATTGAGGTCTTAGAAAGGGAGCAAAAGCGCTTCCAGGATATAGCACTTAACACAGGTGAATGGATTTGGGAAGTAGACATAGAGGGCCGCTATACTTATTCCAGTCCGGCTGTCGAGCAAATCCTAGGCTATAAACCCGAAGCAGTTATCGGCAGGCATTTTTACGACTTCTTTCGGCCTGATAAAAAGGAAGAATTAAAGGAGGCTGCATTCGCAGCATTTAGCACAAAAGCCATTTTTAAGAATTTCTCGAACTATAACGTCAGGAAAGACGGCGGGGAAGTGATTATCGAAACTTCCGGCTCGCCAATTCTCGACGCTGACGGCAGGCTTCTGGGTTATAGAGGCGTAGATAGAGATATCACCGAGCGCAAGCTCGTGGAAGATGGCCGCAAAAAGGCCGAAGAGGAGTTGAAGTCAGCCTATGAACAACTCAAAGCCACCCAGGCGAAATTAGTGCAATCCGCCAAGATGGCTTCAATCGGCACGCTCGCAGGCGGAGTAGCCCATGAGATTAATAATCCTCTGACCGGAGTCCTGAATAATGTCCAGCTGATTAAAATGATGGCCCAGGGGCAGACGGGTTTTAATATAGACGATTTCCAAGATATTCTGGGCATTATTGAAGCGGCTGCCCTACGTTGCAAAAACATTACCCAGTCCCTGTTAAGCTTCTCCCACGCCTCCAAAGGAGAATTTGTCTCCCTGTCTATGAATGAGGCGATAGAAAAAGTAGTTGGGTTAATAGAACATGAATTAAAACTGCAGAATATCAATATCCAGAAAGAGCTGCAGCCGGACCTTCCTTTAATATCGGGCGACTTTCAACTTATGCAGCAGCTTGTTCTTGATATCATCTCCAATGCCAAATGGGCTGTGCAAAAGAAATTTTCCCAAGACGGCGGCTTTATTAACATCAAGACCCAATATGAGCCGCAGGCGCGCAGTGTCTGCGTATATATTTCGGATAACGGTATAGGCATACCCCAAGAGAATCTTGATAAGATATTCGAGCCGTTCTTTACTACGAAAACGATAGGCGAAGGCACGGGTTTAGGCCTTTCCATCATCTATAATATCGTTAAAGCCCATCAGGGCACAATTGAAGTTGAAAGCCGGCCTGAACTAGGGGTAACCACCTTTAAGATTAGGTTGCCGGCCGCCTAAAGAAAAGGAAAGTGAGGGTATTGATGAGAAGCCGGATGCTGATAACCGTTTTTTTCTTTACGTATATCATCCTTGGCGTTGCCGAAACCGGATCAACCGCAATAAATTTAATAGACGGCAAAGAATATGTATTCAGCGTAAGCCCTTATTTCAGGACCGACGTAGTGACTTTAAAAAATAATATTGATTTGGATAGTAGAAATAAAGACGATTCCACCGCCTACCTGGGGTTTGATTACAGCTTTGGTTTTAATTTAAAATCTAAGGAATCTGGCCCCGAATTTTATTTAAAGCTGGAAAGAAACGGCCCTTCTGATTACGACGCGCCTTTGTTTATTCATAATACCCTGCGTACATCTACTGCCGGAATAGAAAGGTACCGCAATGAAGAATTACTGCCGCAGATAGAAGAATTCTGGGGAGATTTTCCTTTGTCTGATTTGCCATTGAGGCTGAAAGGCGGCTTATTCTCATACGGGGCAGGAAATGGCTTAAGCCTGGGCGGAGCGTATGAAAATTACGGCCTGAACCTCTCCTACAGCGCAAAGGAAAGAATTAAATTCGGATTTTATTACTGCCGGCCGGATCTGGTGTATAAAAGCTATCTTGGAGAGCGCCCTCAGCAGGATAAAGAACAAGGGATTAATTATCAACACACGAAGGCCAATTTCTTTGCCTTGGATTCAACCATCTCTGGAGAGGATTATAACCTACAGCCCTATGTGGGCGTTCTTATTGATAATACCAACACCAAGCGCGCTTCTACTTTTGCTACGCCTACGCACAAGGATGTGTTGGGAACCCTTGGCATCTCTTGGGAGAGGAATCTAGACAAGCTTTCTCTTAATCTCGAGACAGCGCGCAATTTTGGCAAAGCCAAAAGCAGCGACGAAGCTCTGAAGGATGTTGCGCATAGCGGATATGCTTTCTATGCAGATACAAGCTATGCCCTTAATAAACTTACCCCCCATTTTCGGTTTCTTTATGCATCGGGCAATAAAGTCACCACAGACATGGCGGCTGACACGGTCTTAACCAGCGGAAAAAACAGGGCCTTTAGCGTGTATTCCCCGCTCAACACTAACCTTTCGGATTCACTTTACCCCAGTTTCACAAAATGCAGCCTACCCATCGTTGCGGCCGGAGACGGATACGGCCTAAACTACGGAATACCCCGGCCGACTACTTTTGCCGACCCCCGCTTGCCGGATAATACCATCCTTTACGGTCTAGGCTTTGACTGGACCGTCACAAAAAAGACTTCTTTTAGCCTTAACTGGTGGTATCTTATGGCGGCGGAAAGAGGAATCGGAACCTATAACGGCGAGGCAAAAACGCTTTCCCGCGATTTAGGCAATGAGCTGGATGTTTCCTGCACTTATGCATTAAACGACAATATTTCGCTGAGTTTAGGCGGCGGTTATTTTTTCCCTGGAAATTTTTATAAAGAAGAAAGGGATGATGCGGGGAGCCTTTTTACTCCTATTGTCCAGGGAGACGGTAAAGCTGACAACGCCTATCAGATTGAACTGAGCCTGACGTTAAGTTTTTAACGCGTTACTGTGGCTTTTTATTGCGCTGGTACCCGCGCTTAAGTACAGGTTGCCCGCTTACATTGTGGGTTTGTCAACGGTAAGGCTAAGTTTCTGCTGCACAAGGGCGCTGACTGTCCGGCCGTCGGCCTGGATGCCGACCTTGGCCTGGACCTCCTTCATGACCTTACCCATATCCTTCAGGCTTTGGGCTCCGACCGCAGCAATAGCCTCATCAATAATCCGCTTAAGTTCCTGTTCCGACAATTCCGGCGGCAAATAAGACTTAAGAACCACTAGCTCTTTTTCTTCTTTGTCCACCAGATCCTGACGGCCGCCTTTAGTAAACTGTTCGATAGAATCCTGATGCTGTTTAATCTGCTTGCGGATAACTCCGATGATCTCGGATTCATCCAGCTTATTCTTTTTCTTGGCAATAGCCGCGTTCATGAACTCCGCGCGCAGGGTATTCAACATGGTGCTTTTGATGGTGTCCCGGTTCTTCATCGCCTCTATATATTCTTTTTGAATTTTTTCCTCCAACATCGACTGCCTCCTTTAGTCTAAAGCAAATTGAAAATGTGTCATTGCGCGCCCCGGAGGGGCTTTGTCAAAATAGCGTGATCCGGCGAAATTCGTTCATCCGCTTATTCAAATCCTTAAGGCTAAGCCGAGCGGTCTTCTCCACCCCGAAGTCCTCGACGTTATACGAAGCGGCTATTGTCCCGTACACCAGGGCCTTCTTTAAATTTACGGCATTGATTTTCTTCACCCGGGTTAAATACCCCATAAAACCTCCGGCAAAAGTATCACCGGCTCCGGTGGGATCAACAACCTTATCCAAAGGATACGCCGGCAGGCAGAAAGTCAACGCATCGCTATAAAGAATCACCCCGTGCTCGCCTTTTTTAATCAAGATCATCTTCGGGCCTAAGGCGCGCAAGGCCCGGGCAGCCTTCAAAAGATTAGTCTCGCCGGATAAATCGCGGGCTTCCTGATCATTAGCCACATAAATATCGACTTCTTTTAACGCCCGGATAAGCGCGGAGCGCTTACTGCGAATCCAATAGTTCATGCTGTCTAAGGCCACCAACTGGGGGTCGCGCATATGCGTAAGCAAATATTTCTGCAAGTCCGGATCCACATTAGCCAGAAAAATATGTTTAATGCCTTTCTGTTCGTCGGCAACCCAGGGCCTAAATTCCGGCAATACGCCAAGCTCAGTGCTTAAGGTATTCGCGCTGTTTAAGTCGCCCTTATACTCGCCGCTCCATTTAAAGGTTTTGCCCGGCGAGCGAATAAGGGAAGTCAAAACAATCCCTTTCTTGTCCAGAAATTGAATGTGCTTTAAGGGAAAATCCGCGCCCACAATAGCTACCAAATGCACTTCAGCAAATAAACGGCAGGACATTGAGAAATGCACCGCCGATCCCCCCAACATATGCTCCCGCTTACCATGAGGGGTCTTAACCGTATCTAAAGCTACAGTGCCTAATACTAGAATACTCATCGCAACTTCTCCTATTTTCTTAATGCTGCGATAATCATTAACCTCGTCATTCTGAGGCCATCCTATTGCCCGTCATTCTACTATGAATAGTTGTGTCAAGTAGAATGAATTGTGCTCAGTTTTACAGGTCATGTGACCAGTCTACTATTAAACGCGCCTTACGGCCGTTAAGATAAAATTCACCACCATAC
>JBFZAQ010000076.1:0-4021 GCA_041308885.1 Candidatus Omnitrophota bacterium
TTATGGCCTTAAGACACTTAAAATCCTGCACACAATTATGGGCCAGGCATTCTATACAACCAACATTCTTATGCACATACCGGCTGCGCTCGCCTTTCGGACCCCAACGCACCGGGCCTAAACCCGGTTGACTACGGCCAAAGATAGAAACCACCGGTACCCCGAGGGCGCCGGCAATATGCACCGGCCCCGAATCATTAGAGATAAATAATGAGCATCTGGCCAAGACCGCGGCCAACTGACGGACCGTAGTTTTACCTGCCAAATTTATCAAACGACCGCGAATAGCCCGAGCTACAGCTTCGGCCTTATCCAGATCTTTGGCTCCGGAGAGGATCAATACGGTAAATCCGAACTTCTCCGCCAGCCTATTGGCTGCCTGGCTAAACCTCTCCGGAGGCCAGATCTTCGACGGACAACTGGCTCCGGGATGAATAGCCAGGAATTTATCGTTCTTGGCTGCCCCATACTGAGCGAATACCGTATCCACCCATTGCTTGGCCGCTAAAGACACCGGCATATATAGCGCAGGCTGATTAACCGGCGCGCCTAAAAAACGCACTAAATCTAAGGCATATTCGGATTCGTGTTTACTGCCTTGCTGCTTATGATGTTCTATGCGATCAGTTAATAACCAGGCTAATTTCCGGTTATACCCGATTCTGCGTCTAATACCGGCGAAGAAAACTACTAAATGAGCGCGATTAGCAGGATGTAAGACAAGGCTTAAATCAAATTTTTTCCGGCGTAACCGTAAGCTAAAACGGATTGTGGCGAACCAGGATTTCTGCCGATCGAATTTATCATAAATGATGACTTCGTCTAAATAAGGATTATCTTGAATAATATCCCGGGCGGCTGGGCCAACCATCATCGCGATATAGGCGTGGGGATAGGCTTGTCTTAGGGCCTCGATTACCGGCGTTGACAGCATGACATCGCCAATCCTGTCAGTGCGCACAATCAGAATACGCTTATATCCGCCGAAAGGGCCCGGACCGGTAACCGCAGGCTGACCAACGGATATCCTTCTTACCGCCCGAATCACGTCTTCGGTCTTAATCAACTCCAAACAATCCCGTTGACCGTACCGACACTGGGCCTTTTGACATGGCCGGCAAAACACCTCTTTCTTTACCGTTTCTTGCCTATCGGACCACGGTCCATAGCGCAGTTCGTTGGTTGGCCCGAAAATAGCCACAACCGGAATATTCCGGTAGCTGGCTAGATGCAGGACCGCGCTGTCGTTAGTAATCACCATGCGGGCCTGAGAAATCAAAGCCGCCAATTGTCTAAGCGTAGTCTGTCCGCATAAATCCACAACCGCTCCCGGCAAGGCCGCAGAGATACTCCGGGAAATCACCGCATCTTGTTTATCCCCCACTAAAACAACTTTGACCTCAGCGAATTGCTGTAAGGCCAAAATTAGTCGGCCGAACTTTTCCTGCGGCCAACATTTAGTTGTGCTGCGGGCTCCGGCGGCAACCAAAATTATCTTCGCAGTATTAATAATCCCGGATTTATTAAGCAGTTTGCGGACATAATCTTGATCCTGCCCGCTAACCGGCAATGAATCCGGACGAGGCGTAAGAGCCGCAGAACCCGTCTGCCGACAAGCCAAGGCCGCCAGATATAGATGACGCTGGCGCATATGGACGGCGCCTCGGGGAAAACCGCGCAAGAACGACGTCTTTAATTTAGCGGGAAGAAAGATACCGTAGAAAGTGTTACGCAGGTCCACGACCACATCGAAATTTTGCTGCTTGAGCTTAAAAAAAAGCCGGATTTTATCCCGCAAATGAGCATGTTTATCGTAAGCAATAAATTGAGTAATCGAAGGGTTACCTTCAAACAGCTCCTTAGCCCGCGGACCGGCTAAGACCGTAATCTTAGCCTCGGGGTAACTGGAGCGTAATAGATCTAGAGCCGGCAGAGTAAGGATTACGTCTCCAATATTACTAAGAGTAATAAATAAGATTTTTGTGCTCATGCCGTCTTTTTGACTATCGCTAGCGATGACCAAATACCAAATCCCAAACCCCAATGAATGCCCAATGACACAATGACCAATTTGTTCTTGGGGATTGAATATTGGTGATTCATTGGGATTTAGCCGCTAAAAAAATTATCCGGTCTCAATGAGACCTTTGACCTTTTGGAACACTTCCTCCACCGTAATCGCCTTCATGCACCGGTTATCCTTACACCCCACAACATAACAAGGAACCGGGCAGCCGACATCTTTTTGCAGGACAATGGAGCTGCCTAAAGGATACGGGCCGGTTACAGCGCTGTGAGTCGGCCCGAATAAGGCGATAATCTGTTTCGTCCCCACGCTATTGGCAATGTGCATTGGCCCGGTATCGGCGGTAATAAAAATATCCAACCGTTTACAAAGTGCGGCAAACTGCAATAACCCTAATGCACCCCAGCCGAAAATCGGGACTTGTTTCATCAATTTCTTAACCGCACTACCCAAATCCGCGTCTGACTTATCACCCGTGATAATCACCTTAACGCCTAATTCTTCAATCAGGCGATCGGCCAACCGGGCCCAATTCTCAACCAGCCAACGCTTGAGTAACCAGTTGCCCCCGGGATTGATACCGATCAACTTGTCATCCGGGCCGACACCCTGCGCGGACAAGAAACTGTCCAGATGCGCCTTATCGGCTTTGGAAAAGAATAGTTCAGTACGCCGGCTGGTAACGGTAAATCCCGCCTCTTCAATAACCCGCAAATAATAATCAATCCGGTGTAAAATTGCGTTCTTCGGCGGAGGCTTAACTTGTTTGGTCAAAAGAAAGGCCCGTTTTCTGGTAGAGTACCCAATGCGCTGGCGGATGCCGGCCAGCCGGCAAAGCAAGGCCCGGGTAAAAGAACGATGCAGTAAAATAGCCACATCGAATTTCTTAGCTTTAAGCAAACGCACGAACTTCAACTTTTCAACCGTGCTTTTATGCGCCAGGCGTTCATCGAAGAATATAATCTCATTCAAATGCGGATTATGCTTAATGACGGGGGCGCAACGCTCAGGAATGATACACGCGATGTAGCTATCCGGATAATTATCGCGGATATTCCGGATAGCCGCGGTAGAAAATAAAACATCCCCCAGCCAGTTGACGTTGAAGATTAATATCCGCTTACCTTCATGTTTCATAGTATTCGAAGTTAAAAATCACGATATTAAATTTTTATACTTCCACTTTACACTTTAAACTTTACACTTTACACTTACACACTTAATCATCCCTTTTCTCCTTGATAAACGTATATATCCCCGAAGTCCTGATCCAAAAAATCACCATATTCGCGCAATTCTCCGATACGCGTAAACGCTTGATTATGAAGGGATCATGGTCAGGATAAGACCGTCCCGGAGCCGTAGCCGCCGCGGCCGAATACCCGGCTTCTTTAACCAGCGAGATAATCCGGTCATTAAATTTTCCTTCCGGATAACAAAAAAGTTTAACCGGTTGACGCACCCGTTGTTCTAATTGTCTCTTAGACTCAAATATTTCTCTCCGCAGCTGTTGCTCGTCAACGATATTGATCAACGGTTCCGGCCCCAAAGCATGACTACCGAATTCAACCAACCCCGAATCCCTCATTAGCAGTATCTCCTCCCAGCTTAAACGGTCTCCTTGAGCGCGTCCAACTTCATTAATAATAATAAAGATCGTGGCGGGAATCTGGTATCGCTTTAAGATCTCGAAGGCATAAGTAAAATTATTTTTGAATCCATCATCAAACGTAACCGCAACGGTCTTTGGCGGTATAGGCTTCGCAGCTCGGACAAGTTCGGCTAACTGCGATAAAAACACGACGTTAAACCGCTGTTCCCTTAAAAAGCGCATCTGCCGCTCAAAGCCGCGCGGAGAGACGACCAGGCGATTATCCGGGCCGGCGCCGGGGAATACTGAGTGATACATCAATACCGGGACCACATAAATATGCCGGTAGATTATACCGGCGGCAATGATTACAACTACGAAGCTGCCGATTAAAAAAACAATTA
>JBFZAQ010000077.1:0-5745 GCA_041308885.1 Candidatus Omnitrophota bacterium
TTATGGAGCGGGCTATTAGCGAAAAAAAGGTGCATCTAAATGGCGCGGATATCTTTATTAACGGCAAGCGGATTGACCAAAGAGACGGCCAAGAGGTCCCCTTAATCGCTATCATAAAGAATAAGACCTCGCAATTCCGGGCAATCTTTTGTCAAATCTCCGGTTATGAATCCGTGCAAAGAATAATCCGTAATGTGGTTTGCATGGCAGCCGCGCAAATGCGCGGTTATAACGGGCCATTATTTATAAGTACCCGCAGTTGGCCGTCTGAAGAAGCGGTTAATATCAGGCTAGCTGTATACGGCCAAAGCAGCGGTAAAGATCCTACTTTTTATACTAGAGGCAAGGCTACTTACGAAATCGCGCAAGAGATCAGCGCATACTTAAGAGGCATAATTGTTATTTCCTCTTCAGCGCTGGCATTGGGTCTGCTTGAGGCTTACCCGGCTAATGGGCCTCCGGCGACGGCTGCATTCTTCGCCGCCGCTTGTACGTCTTTCGTCTCTCATTCTACGTCCTTCGTAACGCCAATTCTCCGGATCCCTGCCGCCTCGCCGCTGGTAAATTCAGGTTTTAGGTTTTTGGTTTTAGGTTCTAGCCAGATATCTTTTGCTAAAACCTATAACCTAACACCTAACACCTACATTTGCGCCTCGCCGCTGGCGCCTCTTGCAGGGGGGCAGTTTCGTTGTGGCTCATCATCAGTCATAAGACTAGAAGGGGAAAGCCCTAAAGATATATTAGGCGCTTCTAGCCCCCAAGGCGCTCAACCACTCGCGCAGGAGGTAAATGATAAACTTACGTCGCTGCAAGATGAATTAAGAACCTTGGCAGCGAGACTGCATCAAGAATTTAGTCTGGCAAGCGCATATGGCGGGCTATCTAAGCAATGGCAGGCTCTAGAGCAAAGGGTAAATTATACATTAAACCAGGAATTATTTTTCACCGAGGATAATATCCACAGAATCATCAATTTGGGGGAGAACCAAACAATTTACCTGGTTGAACCGGCCTGGGGTAGGGGTAGTATAAGAGTTGATAATCATGTCCTGAAAATCGACCCCGAAAAGAAAAAAGGATTTACGCAAGCAGTTAATAGGATGAGGGCATTATTTTATGATTATTTTGAAAATAAAGCGCGGCAGGATTTGGTAGGCAGCGCCTCGCCGCTCCAGCCGAAAACCGATACTGTGACAGCTCCCGATTCCTTTAACGCAAATATCAGCGTGGAGATTCAGCAGAAAGAGCGGCTTTTAAAATGGGTAAGCAGTATTGGCCGTTGGGTTAAGAAAACATTAAGTTTAGTCAGCCACCTGGGGTTATTTATCATTGTTTGGGGCAAAAAGTCGGCAGCAACTTATGCCTATCTGCCATATACGGCGTATCTGTTGGGATTTTTATTTCTGGCCGGAAGCATTGCCAGCGACATAAAAGAGTTGCTTATAAAGCAAATAGAACACCTGCGCCAGATGCAGGCCGAAGGTATAAGGGATTCTTTAAAACAAAGAGAGATGGTAATCAGCAGGCGCGAGCAGATTGTTAAAATGACCTACAAGATTGCGCGCGCAAAGGCCCTTTTAGGCTTATTGTACGGGCTATTCGGTGAAACGTTGGTGCTCCTAGCGTTCTTTATTGCCGCAGCCGTCGCCTGGTTCTCGGCCAAGGTGATGGAGGATAAGCTGCAGGCATATAAGGTTGATTCCGGCCCGCAAGATCCTTCCGCCGTCGCAATACAAAAAAAGATGACATGGCTTTCAGACAGGAATCAACGAATGTGGTTATCGCGGAGAGTCTCCTACATAAGCTTGCTCTTTGCTTTGGGATTCTCGTTGGCGAAGCACGAGTGGATTGCCCAAGCCTGCGCGGCAATAAGCTTCTTAAGCCTCATGACTGCGCGCGGTTTGGAGAAGGGGTTAGACAGGGAGCGTCAGGCTGAGCAGGATAGGAGTTTAGGAATTTTCTCTTTGCCTGAGAGGGCAAAGCGCTGGGCGCTGGCAGAACTGATAAAACCGGGTTCAGCCGTAGCGATCGAAGAGCGCACGTACACTTTCTTAAGCTGGTTAAAAACCGCAGGGGAAAAACTAAAAGAAGGGGTACTCGGGCGGCAGGTCAATCAGGTCATTGGTACATTTGTTTGGTTGTATCTGCAGATGCGTACGCCTGTGTGTCAGCTGCAGGTTGCCAGGAGTGGCCGCCTGCAGAAGATTGTTGTAAGGCAAGGCGGCAGCAACAGCCGCCTGATAATGTCAGCTGCGGGATTCTCGGCGCTTATTTTATCAGATTATAATGCTGCGCTTCTGGAAAAACTAGGGTTGCTTGGGTATATTCATCTGCTTCCGATTTATTGGGCGTGGGTTTTATTTATATTCTTATCTGCGCCATGTCTTATCTTTTTCTGTATCCATAATATTATGCGTACCTACGAAGAATGCTTGAGTATGCGCGAGTGGGCGCGTTTTTCTATCTATCTCATTTTGGAAAGAAAGCTTATCTGCTATGCCCAAGCGCATGGCTATGAGATCCCTCATTTTGAAGAGTTCCGGGTTGCACAAATAAGCCGAATCGAGAACGTGATAACCGATCTGTATCCTTTCCGGGGGGAACCCGATTATGTCAATCAAGCGCACGTAACAAATTACCTACAGTATCGCCTAGATGAAATGCTGCACACGTACAATTGGGTCAAGCCTGTTGTCAAGGATGAAGAGGTAGAGGCGAGCAGCGCCGTTAGCTCTCCAGCGCGGCCTCTGTCAAGCTTACCTGAACATAGGGTTTGGAATAGAAAGGAGCTAGAGGGATTCCTGCCTATTCAGGAAAAAGTAATTGCGCAGAAAAATAGTATCGAAAAATTGCTTATACAAGAGCTAAATAATAGCCAGTTAGACAAATTCCGCTTAAAAGCCGAAATTGACGACTTGGTCAATGTGCTTTTTATTTTAAAAGAAGCGGGATTACGCATAAAGGTTTATCTAACGGGTGAAGAATTGGAAAAGCACCCGGGGCTTATTGTGAAATTGAGCGAAGAGGGCGTGGTAGGATGGATAGACGTTGTGATAGCGTCAGATAGGGATATGAATTTGGTAGCCGTTATATGTGAATCGCAGGCGCAAAGAAATTATTGGGCGCTTACAGATAGAGAGAAGCGCGTAATCAAGCGGTGGCATAAAATTGCGATCAGGCATATAGATTGTGTTTTAAAAGATATGAACGTAGTCAGCGTTTTATTATTGGTTGCTAATTCGCAAATGAAGGGCATATTCGAACTGTTTTTAGAGAGAAAACCCTATTTCGGCTCTGTGCTCGATGAATATTATGGCTGCCCCGGAGGCGGATTTATTAATCATCCGCAAAAAAGAGAACTTTTGTTTTGGGAAAAAAGACGCTTAGTAAAAGCCGAATTTTGGTGTTTTGATTATAGTCCGGCAGATCAATTATCCGCCTCGCCGCTGCGGCCGGGACAGTTCCATCCAAACCATATATCCAGTAGGACATTAGAAGGAAACGGTCCTGGAGATGTTAAGCTTATTTCTGAATATGGACTATATTGTTCCTCGCCGCTGGTTGTGTACGCTGACTTCGATGAAACTATCTCTACGGCTGATACTGTGTTTACCTGGGCAAGAATGATCCAAGATGAGCCCGGCTATACCCTGGATGATTACTTAAAGAGGAAACAGGCGTATGCTTTAGAGAAAACTCAAACTAATCTGGCCGGAGAATATACCTTTTTTGCCGGCAGGCCGCAAAAGGACCTTGACAAGTTGGCCTTAGAGATAGAGCTAAATTCTAAGTTCATGGATTCTCTCAGCGTAGTTAAACAGATAATGCTGATTGACAGATTAAGAATTATTATAGTTTCTATTGGGCTAAAAAATGTTATCGACGGATTCTTGGCGAGAGAAGATGTAAAAACGCAATTCATTAAGGAAAGGATTGTTATAGATAGGATTGTGGCTAATGAGTTGGTTGTTGAAGAGGGGCTGATTATGGCACGTTTTAGCTGCCAAGTGTATATCGGCCGGGATAAAATCTCTCTTGTTGATACCGGCAGCTTATATATTGGCGACCATAGTGATGAGAAGAATTTTGCGGGTAAGCACAGTTTCTTAGTTAATATTTATAACCCGCGGCTTGAAATAGAAACGGTTATTAAATATTTTAGAGAAGTTTATTCGATTGGCCACGGTAAAACTTCCTCGCCGCTGGAGCAGGGGCATCCTTATTTACGTGATCGGGTCGCCGTGGGAATTCGCAGGATCGGACATAATACGGTATGGTCTATTCTAGATGCACTTTTTGAAAATAGATACAGATTCGTTGATGGCAATATTAAAAAGATGGCTGTTAAATTCAAGCAATTAAGAAGAGATATTATTAATAACCAGGGCGAAACTGCAGATTGGATTTCTCGCTTTGAATCTATTTATGCGTTTTGGGAGACAGCTCTAACTCAAAATACGGAAATACATGGGGTGCTTACTGAGACCGGTATTACCAATGCGGTCGATAGATTGGGAACCGCCTATCGTTTCATAACCGGAGCCCCTGGTTTTAAAAAAATGCAGGTGAGGTCTTTGCTAAATGCATATATGGGTTTAACCTGGGAAGAAATTATTTGCAGTGATAATGGTTTTCTAATGGCGAGTTTTATTGATTTAGTTTCCGCGTACCTGAATATCTTTACTAATGCTTTAGATGTAATCTATTATTTGCGTGCGCGAAAGTTAATAACTCCCACAGAGCAGATTAGGCGCCGCTCAGGATTTGCTCAACGTGGGTACTTTGAAGATGATGCGTTTCTTTTGGAGATATCAGATTCTGCCGGCGGAATACCAGCAGAGTATTTAGAACCCGGAAAATATGAATATCAGGGGATTCGTTATGCCAGAATATTTGATTATGGTTTTTCTAAAAGGAAAGGCGGCACAGGAATAGGCTTAGCCGAGGCCTTTTTTGTGATTACCGATCATAAGGGACTGATCCGGATACAAAACAGGCCGGGTGAGGGCGCAACCTTTATAGTTAAATTACTTTTGGTTCCTGAGGGATATCTAGTCGATAGAGATATTTGTTCATCGTCGCCAGCTTCATCAGAATTTATTTCAAAAGTGGAGAACCGGCGTGCCGCTGTAAAAAAAGTTTACGAGCTTCTAATTCGTCGTAGTTCTCTGGTAAATTCGGCCAGGGACCATAGACTATTGGCTATAGACCATAGACCGTCCTACGCCTCTTCGCCGCTGAGGCCTGCTGCTGCCTTAACGCTGCCGGACACCAAGGAGACTATGGCTATAGACCTCGACAGGCTGTTTAATCTTATAGATAATTTCATTATGGGCATAGAATCGCCATTTAAGATGGGGGGAGATTATTATTTTGAGAGGTATAGGCAGGCGCAGGAATATTTATTTAATTTTTCCTTAATTTTCGCCAAGGCGGCCAATATTATAACTTTACTCGAAATGATTGCTCTTAATGAATATGTTCAAATAGGCTCAGAAGACAAAGAAGACATCTATACAATATTAATGTTGCTCGGTGTTAAGCCAGGGACAATCCATCGGGCTTTAGTATCGCGCGGTATTGATGATAACTATAGCTTTTTTGGTGCGCCCGGGAGGGGAAGCAAAGGATATTTATATAGAAGAACGACGTCTGAAAAAGAGATACTTTATGCGAAACATCCTCTCTTCCAAGAGTGTATCTGCGATTTCCTCAAATCCAGGGAAAACCCGCAGGGATTGGACT
>JBFZAQ010000078.1:0-4591 GCA_041308885.1 Candidatus Omnitrophota bacterium
GCTCTTCCGATCTATCCCCGCATTTCGGCCGTAGGTCGAAAATATGACATTGCGATAATAAAAATTATTCCCTAACACCACGCACGATATGACTACGATAACCCCGCCCGTAATTTGCCACGGCCGGCTTAAAGGCCCTAATGCCTTACCCCGGCTATCGGCATAGCTAAATTTTCTTTTAAAAAGAAGGCTAATCCCGATAAGCGCTATCGAGAGATTTAGCAGCAAAAAAAAGGCTCCGCGCAGATTCCAGGATCCAAGTAATCCCTGGGAATTACCGACGACCGGCAGACGGGCATAGGCTTTGGGGTCGGTAAGGCCAACGCCGATAATATGTTTATGCCAATCGGATATCTTGAGATCCCGGTTGAATATGCTTCCTTCCCAGTGGTAGTATGGGGCGGATTCCACTCCGGGGATAATAACCATATCGGGATTTTCCCGGGCCAACCGAGCGATCTCTTGAAAATAACGATTGATACCGTAACGAAATACCGACTTATCTTCAACCGTCTTTTTCAAGATATTGCGCAGCGGCCACAAGCCGTATTCCCAGCGCATAAGATCCCGATCGGTTAAGACCACGATCTTAATCCCCTGCGCCCGGCAAGTAGAAATTATTTCCGAAGTCGTTAGTTTGCCGTCGCTGACTGTCGAGCTGATTTGGACGGCTGCCGGGGCTTGGAGGAGGTCTTGGGCGAAACCGGAAGTTGACAATAAGATCACATAAATAGTAAGAAGAATCTTAAGCATGTTTTTTTAGCTTTGTGTAATGTGTAATGGACCAAAAAATTTCTTAACGCTTTTACATTACACATTCTTTTGCATTAAACCAGCATTACACATTACACAATCAACATTACACAACACGCTGCAGCAACTCTTGGTACAGCGCTTCGATTTTCGCAACCATCACCGGCGCGTCAAACTTGCCGCGCACCCACTCCCGCGACTGCTTACCTATATATATCCTTCTTTGGTCATTACTAAGTAAACTGACTATGGTCTTAGCCAAGGCGCCAGAATCAGCTGGAGGAACTAAACTCCCTGTCTGGCCATCGGTTACAACTTCGGGAATCCCGCCAACTTCTGTCGCAACTACCGGTATGCCTTGGGCCTGGGCCTCAATCAAAACCATGCCCACTGCTTCATTAAGCGATGGTAAAACCAAAATATCGCATACCGTCATAAGCGCAGCCGCATCTTCGCGCCAGCCGGTAAAGATAAATTTATCCTTTAAGCCGACTCCGTCAACAAGACGCTCCAGTTCCGGCCGCAACGAACCATCGCCAACCAGGAGAAATTTGCAATTCGGAACTTGGGCCAGCACTTGCCTGGCAGCCTCCACAAAGAACCGGCAGCCCTTGACCGGCTCCAGGCGAGCTACCATACCGACGACCATATCCGCGTCGGATATCCGCAGGCTGCCGCGCAGCCTATTGCGATCAACGGCAGCCCGAGTAATAACATCCAACTCCAGCCCTTGATAGATCACCCGGACATTTTCCTTGGTCCCGACCCGATAGCGCAGCATATCCGCTTTCTCTAATTCCGTAAGCGCGATAAAAACCTGGGTAATCTTAGCCAAAACGCGCTCAATCAAAATAATCAGACCGCTTATTAGATTATTGAAATATCCGTAGAAATTATGGCCGTGGGCCGTATGAACGATCTTGGCCCGAGTTGAGATAAAGGCAGCCATTCGCCCGATGGCGCCGGCTTTGGCCGTATGAGTATGTACTATGTCCGGCCGCTGCCTGCCAAGCAACCAGGCCAGCCGTAAAAAAGCCGCGATGTCGCTAACCGGGTTAACGTCGCGCTTAAGTTCGGGAATAATAACAATGCGGCCGCGAAAAGCGCTCAAGAATGCATTAGTCCGGGCGCTAAGATTATGGCCGGGCCCCGAATATAAAGTAATATCATATACCGCCGGATCCAAACGGCTGCACAGAATGCGCACGATATCCGGAGAACCTCCCCAGTCCAGGCGGGTGATTATATGCGCGAGTTTAATTTTTTGAGTAGAAGACATAGGCCTAGGTAAATGACCAATGAGCCAATGACCAAATCCCAATGAATGACCAAATCCCAAATCCCAATAAATCTCCAATCGCCAAGCTCCAATTGGTAATTGGTAATTGGGATTTCATTGGAGTTTGGGATTTGGCCATTGGGATTTTGATTGTCTATCTAGTACCTATACAACTCCGTACACCGGCAGCAAGCGGGAAAAATCCCTTTTTCCTTCAGTGCCAGGCGGTAGCGCCGGGCCTGGGCGCTGTTCCAAATATCGCTGAATTTTCCTTCCCGGATATTGCCGAAAGAATAAGATGAGTTAAGACAAGGCCGGACATTGCCGTCGGGAAAAACATAAGCCACCAACCACGGGCTTAAACAACGGGTGTTCTGCTTGGGCGCGGCATAATCGGGATTGCGGTAATACTCGCGCAATTCGTCGGTAGAAAAATTAGGATAAAAATCCACGCTAAACGGATAACGGCCCTTTTGAATTTGAGCAATCTTGTTCTCCAGCGCCCCCAGGTCAATTCCCGGCTCGAAGACAAAACCCTGCCATTCTGCCGATGAACAATTTAACGCCTGATCAAAAACCTTCTGCCGCTCAACAATGTCTTGATTTAAAAATATGAGGTTATGAAAAGTCAGCGAATCTACGCCAAGTTGCCGCGCGACCGGAAGCATTTCTTCCAAGCGCTCGTAATTATACTTCGTAATGGTGCACTGCAAGTTAATCAACGGTAACTTACGGCGGAGTTTCGACTTATGCGCCTGTATTTCCAGCACCCCGGAAGATATATTGGCAAATAACCCCTGCATACCGCGAATTTCATCATGCAATGCCCGGCCGCCATCCAGCGAAAGGTTTAATTCATCCAGCCCGGAATCGACAAGCCGGCCGGCAAAAGCCTCCAACAGCGAACCATTGGTAATCATTAGGCAATGCATTCTCTTCTCTTTAATCCGGCGGATAAGTTCGATAACGCCGGGATACAAAAGCGGCTCGCCTCCGAATAAAGTGATATTCGGCTTATCGCCGGCGATCTGGTCAATCAAATCCCGCATCTGATCCACAGGCAGCGCGTCCCGAATGAACTCCGTACTTTGCCGCTTGGTTACCCCGCCCTCGCCCCACTGACCGCACATTTTGCAGCGCAGATTACAAAGATGAGTCAAAAACAGAGTCATTGCCTCCGGCATTGGGCTGCGGCCGTCGCTACTGCGGTAAGCCCGGTAGGCCCGCATGCGCCGGAATCCGACCGACAAGGCATAACCTGGCTGAGCCAAGGCTTTATTGAGGAAACGCTTGAAATTACGCAGCGGTATCATTTTTATTAGATCATCAGGTTTGTGTAATGTTTTATGTGTAATGTGTAATGCGAGTTGAATGCAAAAGAATGTGTAATGGAAAAACAAATAAATTAATTATCGTTTTCATTACACAATTATCCATTACACCCGCATTACACATTACACTTTACACATTACACAGAAGTTACTATTTAGACGCTCTCTCTTATTACCTCCACCATCACATCCAACTCCCTTTGTCCTATCTTTTCATGCACCGGGAGCGTCAGCAGGCGCGGGGCTAAATATTCGGCATTGGGAAAATCTCCCGCAGAATATCCCGAATCATACTTGAAATGCAGGGGCCTCGTATATAGCGGCCGCGATTCAATGCCCGCTTCCCATAATCGAAATTGGACTTGCGCTTTGCGCTTAGGATCCGCGAACATTACCGGAAACCGCATAAATACCGGCTGAATATTTTCCTTGACCTCGGCAGTCCGCACGCCGCTTAGGCCGCGCAAAGCCTGCAGTAAATACTTGCCGCGCCGGAGCCTGTTCAAGAAAAACTCGCTCTGACGCCCGCATAAGCGCGCACCGAGGCGCTGCTGAAAACCGCTCATTGCCCGCGTGCTAATAACCTGTGAGATCTTAAAATCCTTGACGCCGGCGATAAACGGATGCGCGTATGCATAAACCCGGGGATTACCGGCTAAAACGAACATTGCATTTTGCAGAAAGATTTTGGCCGAAAGAAATAATCCTGACGCCGCGTCTAAACGCATCCGGTTAAGCGGGCCTACAAGCTCCGGGCGATTAATCCCCAGCGCCCCTCCGTTGTAAAGGGGAAAGTTTTTACCCCGGCCAAAGCTAAAAAAATTAACATCGCAAAATATTCCCACAGGCCGGCCCGCGGCCATGCTCCCGGCTGCCTGGGCGCAGTCTCCGATGGTAAAAACTCCGGAAGGCAGCCGGGCGCACACCGACGTAAGGTCATGCCAGGGTATCCCGAACATATACACCAAAAGCACCGCCAGCGTATCCGCCGTTACGGCATTAAGAAATTTATCCCTATCGGCGTTAAAATCATCCAGGCTGATATCGCAGATCACCGGCCGTAAACCCGCCTGTATAATTACGGCAACGAGTATGCCCGCGGTATACGCAGGGACAACCACCTCTCTCTTCGGCGACAACTCCCGGAGAGCTTTAAGAATAATAAGCAAGGCAGCAGCTCCGGAACCGGTCAGCAAGACATGCCTTATTGTATATAGCTTCTCCAGGC
>JBFZAQ010000079.1:0-5807 GCA_041308885.1 Candidatus Omnitrophota bacterium
AATCGTATTCCTTAACCAACTTATAGACGATCGGCTGGTCGACAAGACGATGGGGGAAGTGTAAAACGATGCGCTTAGAAGTCATTTAAAACCTCCTACTTTCCAATTATCCATTTTCCAAAGCCCAATGATTGTCCAATTTCCAAATTTCAACTGGGGAATTGGACATTGGTAATTCATTGGGATTTGAGATTTGGAATTTGGTCATTTATCTAGTCTTGTTATTTACTTAATCGCCCGCTCTTTTAAAGGCTTGACCGTGTATCCGGACTCCGGGCCGGGAAGCGGGGCAACCGGCTCGGTCAATTCAAAGTCGCCTTTTTTGATCCAGCCTTTAAGCTCCTCGGCAATCTGGCGGGCCTTGGAGTAGCTGGATAAGTTACCCGTAGGGATCTCTTTGCCCTTGACGGCGATCTTACCCGATTTTAATTGGGCATAATTAACCTCAGCCAGAGATCCGGGGATCATATTCGGATAGGCCTCGCTATAATCGACTACCTGGGTAAAAATCTGTTCATCTTTCACAGCCGCCGCAGCCAGGATATCCTCGCTTAATACCGGGATAGGCACGCCGATGCCGATAGTCAAGGACACTCCGTATCCGATCATGCTGGTACCCACCAGCCATTCGGGCTTCATCTGTTTGAGATCGCCGATTACCGCCAGCGTCCCCGCCGGGACGCAGGGTATCCTATTCTCTTTTCTTTTGGCAAGCGGATTATGCTGTGTCCCGTTCCAGGAGACATAGCCTACCCCCCCGCCCAAAAATATCTTCGTCCCGATGCCGATAGTCTTATAATCAGGGTCTTTTAACAACGGAGACAGTTGGCCGGCCGAACAATAATTGGCATTGCCCATCTGCGGCTTTAAAACCCCCATATAAGTATAAATCATCTTATCCGACAAATTGACTGCCACATTATAATTCTGATAGCAGCTCCTCATATTAAAAAGCACCGCTTCGTTAATATCTTTGAGATTTATATATGCAGCGATGCGCTTACGGGGATAACAATCCGTCCCGTAGGCGGCAGCTTCCAAGCGGATATCTTTTCCGCTCACCAGATCATGAATAACATGCCCACCTCCGTACTTGAATTCCCCGGGGAAGACTTTATTATGCGGATCATCATCGGGGACCGCAGTAGCGCCCAAGCAGACGTCCACAGCAGCAAATCCGCAATACAGCGGGACATCATTAAGATAACACTTACCGCCGCCCAATTTGATCCGCGGTTTAGAGTGCCCGATGTTCGCAAACACCCCGCTGGAACACATCGGGCCGAAGGTACCGGTAGTCACGACATCAACCTCCTGGGCAGCTTTCTTCAGGCCTTTTTTATCCACCAGGTCGATTACTTCCTCCGCCGTTACCGCGACTACCTGCCCTTTTTTGATTTTTTCGTTAATCTCCTTAATCGTTCTCATTATCAGTATCCTCCGCTACAAGAACAACTCCGTGCTTAAATATCGCTCACCGGTATCGGGTAAAACTACGCAGATTAGTTTATCCGCGTTCTCCGGCCTCTGGGCAACCAGCAACGCCGCGTGCACGGCAGCCCCCGACGAGATGCCGGCGAGTATTCCTTCTTCGCGGGCCAGCTTGCGCGTTGCCGCGGCTGCCTCATCATTACTAACCTGAATTATCTCATCAATTAACTTTAAATCTAAAACCTGGGGGATAAACCCCGCTCCGATACCCTGAATTATGTGTGTCCCCGGGTTACCGCCCGACAAAACCGGGGAATCTTTCGGCTCGACTGCGATAGCCTGAAAAGTGGATTTCTTTTTCTTGATGGCTTGAGCCACTCCGGTGATCGTGCCGCCGGTACCCACGCCGGCAACTAAAATATCTACCCGGCCATCGGTATCATCCCAGATCTCTTGGGCGGTTGTCCGCCGATGGGCCTCGGGATTAGCCGGATTGCTAAATTGCTGCAATAAAAGGTACCGCTTATCTTTCCTGGCTAACTCTTCGGCTCTGCGCACTGCCCCGGTCATGCCTTCCTCCCCGGAAGTCAGAATGATCTCGGCTCCGAGCGCGGATAAAAGCTTGCGCCTTTCCATGCTCATAGTTTCCGGCATTACTAGAACTAACCGATACCCCCGCACGGCGCTCACGCATGCCAAGGCAATACCGGTATTCCCTGAAGTCGGCTCAATGAGAATGGTATCGGCCTTAATCTTCTTCTCTTTCTCGGCCGCCTGAATAAGGCTTAGGCCGATTCTATCCTTAACTGAGGAGCAGGGATTAAAAAACTCTAATTTGGCCGCCACTGTGGCGCTGCAGCCGCGGGTAATCTTCTGCAACTTAACCAGCGGCGTATTCCCGATTAGTTTAGTAATATCCTGGGCGATCTTCATAGTTAAATATAGTACATCTTGGATTTATCTGCGGCCAAAGCTTTATATTGCCTGGCCAACTGCGCAAAGGTAACCTTATTCACGATTGCCGTTACCGCGTCGGCTACCCTCTGCCAGGTCGGCCGGAATACGCAACGCAGGATATCCTTGCAACCCGAATAATTCTTCTGCACGCAGGCGATCGGTTCAAGCGGCCCGTCGATGAACTCAATCACCTCACCCAAGCGGATTTGGGCCGGGGGCCGGGCTAATAAATACCCCCCGATTTTTCCGCGCCGGCTCTCCACAAATCCGGCGCGCTTCAATTCCAAAAGCACCTGCTCCAAAAATTTTATGGGCATATCCATCCGCTTGGCCATATCGTGAATGGTTACCGGCCCGTTCCCGTAACGAACCGATAAATCCAAAATCGCTTTTAAGGCATAATCGCCTTTGTAGGTAACCCGCATAGCTAATCCCCTATAATGTCTATTATAATAGTAAAGTATAGATTAAAAAATAAAAAAATCAAGATTTATTTTCCCGCGACGGTCTTATTAATCAGCTCCAACAACTCCTGAACGTCATACGGCTTGGCCACAAAAAGGTTCTTACCGACGCTATGGCCGTCTCTTAATTCGTCATCCTTGGTAAAAAGGCAAGTTAAGAATATCACCGGGATACTCTTGGTTAACGGCTCAGCCTTAAGCGCCCTCTCCACTTCTTCTCCGCCCATATCCGGCATAATGATATCCAAAATAATCAAATCCGGCAATTCTTTCTTGGCCCGTTCGATAGCTTCTTTCCCGCAGCCGGCCCGAAAGACCCTAAAGCCCGACTCCACAAGCCTGCGCGAAAGCACTGCCAGAATATCCGGTTCATCATCAACAATCAAAACTTTCTTCTGCTGCATCCGGCCTCCCTATTTTATTTCTTTTTTGAGCGACCGCTCGATAAGATAAATTAGGGCCTTGCTGTCAAATGGCTTAAGCACAAAGTCCACTATCTCCAGAGCCTCAAAACCTTTCTGGGAGACGATTTCGGGATTTTGAGCCGTGTAGACGATTATCGGTATAGCTTCTAAATCCGGGTGCTCCTTTAATTCCTTATATGTCTGCAAGCCGTCCTTACCCGGCATTACCAAATCCAAAATAACCAGATCCGGCTTATGCAGCCGCGCCAATTCCATGGCTTCGATCCCGTCCTTAGCGGTTAGGCACTCGAACCCGGCAAGCTCAAGGCGCATCTGCAGCAATCTGCGGATATCGCCCTCATCATCGACGATTAATAACTTAGCTTTTTTCTCGCTCATAGCCCCTCCCGGCAAGTGTACATATTATACCACTTTATCCGCCTGTATTGGAAGACTAAAACAAAACTTACTGCCCTTTCCCGGCTCCGACTCTACCCACACCCTGCCACCCGACTGCTCAAGTATCTCCCGGCAAATAGCCAAACCAAGGCCCGTACCGCCGGTTTTCCGATTGCCCTTATTTCCAAGCTGGCTAAAAGCTTGGAATAACTTATCCAAGTCGCCCGCCGCTATCCCAATTCCGGTATCCTTCATGCAGACTGTAACATAACGGCCTTCCCCTGCCAACGATGTAGTTATGGTAATCCCGCCGGTTTCGGTAAATTTGACGGCGTTATCGAACAAATTGCTCAATACCTGATTAATCCGATCTTCGTTAATCTCAACATTCAATCCGTCGGTAGCAGTTAATTCGACGCGGCAACTTAAACCCTTTTTCTCAATGACGCGGCGATACACCTCGACTACAGAATTAATCAAATCATTAACCCTAACCGCAGACACTTGAAATTCCGCTTTTCTTGACGTCAACTTGGCAAAATCCAAAACATCATTGATCAAGCGGATCAAGCGCTCCACATTTCTCTTGGCTATCCCCAACAACTCTTTCTGGCTGTCGTTTATCGGGCCCAGGGCCTGCTCAAGGACAAGATCAATGCCTTCTTTAATCGGCGCTAGCGGCGTGCGCAATTCGTGAGAAACAACCGAAGTAAACTCCGACTTTAAATTACATAAAGTCTCCACTTCCTTGATCTTCTCCTCCAAGCCCAGGCAGGAATTGTTGCAGCGGATGAGCATCTCTCGGTAAACCCGGGCTAATTCCTGGATCTCATCGTTTGAGCCCATGTTCTTAATCATATCGTCAATAAGCTTCATCTGCCCGGGATTAAAAATGCCTTCTCTGCCGATTTCCGTACTTACCTGGGCCAATTTACGCACCGGAGCGACTACCGTGCGAACCGTCCAATAGAAAACCATCAGACTGATAATAATAAATAATAGCAGGAGTATGACTTTCTGGCCAATAATAGTGTTCAACTTATGAGTGATGGCGACCGAGGCCGAGTTACGGAAATCCTGACAATACTTTAAAATGGCCCGCCCGCTGTCAATCAGCGCGGCTGATTCCGGGTCCGCCGAAGCATCTTTTCCAGCAACCACATAATATTCGAATCCGTCGCGATATTTTTTGATCTGCGCGTACACCTGCTCGATGATTTCTTGATCCTGCGGCCGGTAAGCAATCCTCTCGAATTCGCGGGCATGGGTCTGCAGCGCCCAGCTATAGTTTCTGACTAATGCCAAATAAGCGGGATTAGCCCGCAAGAAATAATTCTTTTCATGCCGGCGAGCCTGCAAAATATCCTCGACCATATCGTCCGCGATGGTCAATAATTTAACGTCTTTTTCGATGGCATTAAGGTAATAATTAACCAGGAAAAACGAGGCCAGAAGCAGAAGGAACATAATCCCAAATACAATCTCAACTTTACGAGCTATGCTCAACGAGCCTCCTTTGGTCTTGGGAAAAAGAATAATATTGTTAATAGTATAGCATTGCGCGGGGAAAAAACAATAGTCCAAAGGCAGCTATCGCGAAAGGGCTCTCTTAGGGCAAGCGGCAATACAAAGGCCGCATTTTAGACAATCGCCGTCTTTTACTATTGCGCCGGCGGCGTCTTTATATTGATACGGCTTGATTTGGACCGGACAGGCCCGGGCGCAAATACGGCATTCAATACAGCGCTGAGAGTCCAGCTTTAAAGGAAGGGCCTTCTTACTAACCCAATGCACCAGGGTACCGATGGGGCAAAACATACACCAGGTGCGCGGATGAATAGTCAAAGCTAAAATTATGCCTAGGCCGGTAGTTGCCGAAAGCATGCTCATAAAAAACCTCCCAATCCGGGAGGGATCCGGCCAGAGCCTGGCCAGATTAATCGCCATTATGCTAAGGAGCACCGTTAGCGCCCCTATCCGAAAGGGCATGCCGCGGACAAAAGCCGGAATCTCCCGCTTCGGGCTTAGCGGCTTAAGAATCGCGTCGTAAAAACTCCCTCGAGGACAATACCAATCGCACCACTTCCGGCCGCGGACAACGCCGATACCTAAACCTAAAACCATACAAGCGGGAATAAAAAAACCTAAGAGC
>JBFZAQ010000080.1:0-2945 GCA_041308885.1 Candidatus Omnitrophota bacterium
AACCATCTGCTAGTCAGGTCCATATTAAACCAGACTCTGGAACGGGCATCCACTGACTGAGGTGGCGCAATGCCGGCTTTTTCCAAAGTCTTGGTCAAAATTTGCGCATTGTATCCGGAAACCACTGTACGCACATAGCCCATGGCAATAGTCGCAGTATTAGAATCGCTGCCGTCTACCAGAAGCTGCAGGGGCGCGGTCTTACCGGATCTGATATAATGGGAAAAATCTTTGGGTATGACTAACGCCATCAGTATCTCTCCCTTATTAATTTTATGCTCGATATCCCGGTAGTTATCGGTGTAGCCGAGTATCTTAAAATATTTGGAATTTTTAAAATTGAGCAGAAAATCCTCGCTAAACTGCGATTTATCTTGATTCCAGACCAGCATCCGTACATGGTCAATATCCGAAGAAAGCGCATAGCCAAAGAGTAGCAACAAAAATACCGGCATCACCAGGGCTAAAATCAATGAACGCGCATCGCGTTTAATCTGGATAAATTCTTTTCTTGATATCGCTAAAATCCTTTTGAAAGAAGCGGCAATTTTCATTTTACGGCATGCTCCTTATCGTAAGTTTCGATTGCCGAAACAAAAACATCTTCCAGTGACGGCATAATTTTGTTGATTGAATAACCGGCAACACCCGCCTGATCAAAAAGGCCTTTAATGGAAAGAGTGGCTTTTGGCGTATCGAAAACTACGGCGTGAATATTAGTGCCGAAAAGCGCGGTATCTTTTACTTCCGGCACCTGCTTAATCTTATCCAGCCAGTCTTGGGAATTTGCTAGCGTAATCTCTAAAACATCCTGTTTCATCTGGTCGGTTTTCATCTCCAGGGGCGTACCCATGGCGATAATCGCACCTTTATAGATTAAGACCATGCGGTTACAATTTTCTGCTTCATCCATATAATGGGTAGTGACAAAAATCGTCACTCCTTTTTGCGAAAGGTCCTTGATAATGTTCCAGAAATTGGCGCGGGTCAAAGGATCGACTCCTGATGTCGGCTCATCAAGAAAGAGAATTTTAGGCTGATGCAACAAAGCGCACCCTAAAGCCAGGCGCTGTTTCCAGCCGCCGGAGATAGTGCGGGTAAGGCGGTTGCGGAATCCCTCAATATCGGCGATGCGGATTACTTCTTCGGCGCGCTCTTTACGCAACTTCGCCGGGATCTTATAGATACCGCTATAAAAAGCGATATTTTCTTCTACGGTGAGGTCATCATAGAGAGAAAATTTCTGCGACATATAACCGATGTGCTCTTTGATTTTATGCTGTTCGCGGATAATATCATAACCTCCCACCTTTCCGCTGCCTGAAGTAGGAGTAATAATCCCACAGAGCATTCTGATGGTCGTAGATTTTCCCGCGCCATTTGGCCCGAGAAATCCGAAAATCTCACCCCTTTTTACTTCAAAGTTGATACGATTAACGGCTGTGAAAGCGCCGAATTTCTTCTCTAAATTTTCTACCTTGACCGCGGTGTTATTGGTGCTCATATTCTTGAATGATCTTAATAAATGCCTGCTCTAGCGTTTTGACATTGCATTCTTTCTTGATATTCTCCGGCGTATCGCAGCGTAATAATTTTCCCTTATTAATTAAGCCTACTCTATGGCAGCGCTCTGCTTCATCCAGATAACAGGTAGAATATAGGATAGTGACTTTTTCTTTCAGCAGGCTATAGAGAATATTCCAGAAATCCCGTCGGGAAACCGGGTCAACGCCGTTAGTCGGTTCATCCAGAAAAAGCACCTTGGGCGTATGCACTAAAGCACAGGCAAGCCCCAGCTTTTGTTTCATCCCTCCGGATAATATACCCGACAACCTATGCTTAAAAGCCAAGAGCCCGGAAAATCCCAGTAATTTATCGATCTGTTCCGGACGACCCTCTTTTTTCAAGCCAAATAGGTCGGCATAGAAATCTATATTTTCCTGAACCGTAAGATCTTCGTATAAACCAAAACGCTGGGGCATATAGGCGACATTTTCTTTCAGCGCTTCTGCTTCTTTTACGCTATGCTTATTATAAACCCAGGCTTGGCCTTCAGTGGGATCTAAGATCCCGGTTAAAAGGCGCATCGTGGTAGATTTACCTGCGCCGTCCGGGCCGACTAAACCGAAAATTTCCCCCTCTTCGACTTCCAGGTTAAAATGATCGACAGCAGTAAGCGTCCCGAATCTACGGGTGAGATTTTCCGTCTTTATAGTGATCATAGTAAATCTATTCGATGATTATGTATGCGTCTGCAGGCATTCCCGGTTTTAATTCCAGGCTTTGATTATCAACTTTCACCTTTACCCGGTAGACCAGTTTTACCCGCTCTTCCTGCGTCTGAATAAACTTAGGCGTAAATTCCGCTTGGCTGGAGATAAAAGAAACCCGGGCTTTATATTTTTTCCCCGGATAGGTATCTGTGATCACATCGGCTTCTTGATTTAGTTTTACCCGGCCTAAATCTGTCTCCATGATGTAGGCAGTAACCCAGATATTATGCAGGTCTATAGCGGTAAATACCGGAGTTCCCGGCTGGACTACTTCTCCGGCCAGCGAACTCTTTACCAAAACAAATCCGTCTAAGGGCGAAGCTAAATCCGTAAACCCTAAGCGCGTATCGGCTAATTCTAATTGCGCCTGAAGCTGTTCTACATTAGCTTTATCAGCGTCGAATTTAGTCTTAGCATTATCGCGCTGCTGCGTTGAAATTGCTCCTGCCTTCAGTAAATTCTCTGCCCTTTCGTAATCCAGTTTTGATAATGCGTAGTTAAATTGCGCTGCCTTTAGCGCTGCTTCGGCATGAGCTTTTTCCTTGCTTAATTCATCGGTGTTTAAACGTGCAACAATATCGCCTTCCCGGATGACTTTTCCTTCATCAGTAAGTAATTCCACGATTTGGCCGTTGATGCGAAAAGAAATGCGCACGTCATCGCCTTCGATAT
>JBFZAQ010000081.1:0-7836 GCA_041308885.1 Candidatus Omnitrophota bacterium
CCAAATCCCAATGAATTACCAATAACCAATCTCCAATTGGGATTTGGGATTTGAAGATTCATTGGGATTTGGTAATTGGAGATTCATTGGGATTTGGGATTTGGTCATTGGGATTTTATTAACGTATATAAATAAATAGCCCGGATCTGACCCTTTTCGTCAAATCCAGGCTTAATTAAATCTAAACTTAAGCTATCCTACTACCCCTCCAGATACTAGGATATTACGGATTAGGTGGTATATATAGGTAAAGCGCAAAAAAGTTTACCCTATGATACGCGGCTTGTCAAGGCTAAATTAATGGCGGCAGCTCTAAAACCGGATGATCTACTTTCTGCAAGAAGGCCAACAACTCATCACTGGTTTGAGCTACGGTTTCATCGGCGATTTTATCCAGCAGATCCGGTACTCCAATCTCCTTACCCCGCGCTTTTAACCTATCTCCCAGAAGTTCCTTTAATTCTTTGGGCATCCACACCAAGCGGGCAAGCCCCCCCTCTGCCGAAATAAACTTCCTACTGATTAGATACAACTTCCCCACGCCTAAGAACCCCGGAGTCTGCACTCCGCCGCCAACCGATCCGGCCAGCGTGGTAAACGACATGCCGCATGGCGTCATCCCCGAGAAATCGCGATGCACCACCATTACCCCGTTCGCCTCCGGGATAACCGCGAGAATGCACTCAAAACATCCGCAGGATGACTGCGGGGCTTCCATTAAAGAATACATACTGACACTCTCAATAGTCTTATTGGATTTCAGATTTACAAATTCATTGATTGTCTTCCACTGGCCTAGGCGCTCATCAATCAAAGCCCCCTTGGTAACAGGCTGATTGGGCCCGGTAGGGGTTATTTCATAGGAGGCTTTTCCGTCCAACCAGGAATAAGCCCCGCATAATCCCAGGCGCTCGGGGGTAATAATACAGACATGATTCGGCGCGAACGACTGGCATAATAGGCAAGAATAGAATGTATCCACGCTTTCATCGGTCATGCCGCCCAAGCGCTCATCGCGCTCATCATAGGTTTTCTTGGCCGCCTTAAGCAGTTTTTCCACGTCGGCTTGCCGGGTATACATGCGGATCTGCACCTTATCCACGATCGCGCTATATTCCTGATGAATCATGGCATGCACGATGACCCCGATATGCTTAAGCCTAAACCCCTTAGCAAAAGCGTCTTTACTGATGCGGATCCAGATCATATCCCGCTGTCCGACATGCATGAGGCCCATGGCATAATTGACAAAACGGTGCAGCTGCCGCTCCAAGATCGGCTCAAAGTCTTTCTGCATCTTGCGGCCGAAGACTTCGACTACAAGAGCTAACGGCAGCGACTTAGCGCCTTTGGGCGCCGCGTCAACATCCGGGCCGATAATTTTGATATCGCCGTCCTCGACCGCGGATTCTTTTTGCGAATTCAAAAATTCAAAAGCCAAGCTGGACTTACCGCCGAATTCAATCTGCAGCTGCTCGCGCCTTACCCTCTCTCCTTCAAAAGCCGGGGCGTAGGGCACCGGTACGGCGACTTCGGTCATTTTGACTTTAATGCCCCTGGCCAGGATACAGCGCGAGGGCAATTTCTTATAATCTTTCTCGGTCATCAAGGCTTCATAGAGTGTCGTATCAATTTTACCCACCTGCGGAACATCTAAATCAGTAATAATCGGCAGGCCGAACGCCAGCGCGCCTAGGCCGGTAGCCACCAGCACTTCATCAATATACCCCAGCAGCAACACAAATGCCGGCACGCGATTACGAATGTACTCGGCAACACCCTGCCACTGCCCGGGCTTAAAACCCCCGTAAATCAGCGGCGCGCGGACAGCGAAATTAACCGCGTAGATCGCCGATAAATAATCTTCTCCTAAGGCCACGATGTAATTATCCAAGCCAAGGGCAATATTCTTTTCCTCAAGCTGGGCCTTGAAAGTTTTACCCTTGACGCTGCCGGCCAAAAGACAAACAATATTCTTAGACTGGAAACTCCGGACCAGATCCGCTGCCGCGTCGCTGTCTTTGGCCGGGCCCAGCACTACCGCGATACCGGAAATCCTTCCGTCTACCAGCTGGAGGCCTAAGGAACGCAAGATCTTATCCGGGACAAAACCCAAATACCCTTCCTTGGGATGCTCTTTATTTATGGTTGCCAGCGCGGCCAGGATCTCCTCGCACAGAAGCGTGGCTACCCCCTTATTGAACATCCCGGCCAAACCGGGGATCAGCAGTCCGCTGGCCGCGGCTTTTTGACTGCTTAAGCCCTCAATCTGAATAAAGGCCTTCTGACAATCTTCAATAGTCTTAACCTCTAAGTTCAACAAAGCGTTAATTAAAGGAAGGTAATAGTTGGTTTCGGGAAAACTTACCAGGCCCTGCTTGCCGGATTTTTTTACCGCCTGCTCCAGAGATTGCTTAGTCAAGCCTATAACCGCATCGGTTCCTTTGGTCCCTAATTGGACGAGCACGTCGGACATGATACCGTTCCCCTTTCTAAAGACGCAACTAGCGAATTGGCAGCGCGCACGCCTTCAGCGCAAACCTGCTCAAAAGATTTAACCCGAGAAGCCTCCTGAGCCGCGCAAGCCAGCTGTCCGCAGGCCAGGATATTTGGAAAATTAGTCTTCATCGCTTCATCCACTAAGACATAACCGTTACTAATATTTATACTGCCGTCCTTTAAAAATTCACCCGCCGGGCGAGACTCCCCCGCGTACACCATTAAGCCGGCAGCGATAACTTTACCGTTATCCAGCTTAAAGGCCTTTAGTTCCTGTCCGTCGCCGATAATCTCGGATATCACGGCCCCCTCAATCCACTCGGCCTGTTCCGAAGATACAAACTCAGCCGGCTTGGGGGCGCTGACGATCTTAATCTGCCGGGACTTAGCGCTAAAGATTTGATAATAACGCAAACATTCATTGGGAGGCCCAAAAATGGCCAACGTATCGGTATAGGCCAAACGCTGAAGAACCTGCTTGGCTTGCGAAAGACTAAAAAGCGAAAAAACGCCGTCCTTGGCGATACCGGGCAGATCCGGAAGACCGCAACCAGCGCCTAAGGCGATAACTAAATAATCGTACGGCACTCTATCGTTATCCTTAGTTACCAGGTTTTGTTTTCGAGTATCTAACTTTGCGCATTTCTTATTCTTTAAAAAAATTATTTGATTTCTGGTAAAATAATCTTTATCACAAAGCATAATCTGGCTCTCTTGAATAAGCTGGCCGCTATACTGTAAAAGCAGATCTTGGCGATAAGGCAAAACCTCTTCGGGAGAAATCAGCGTGCAGCTGCCCGACAATCCGGACTGCCGCAACTGTTCCAGGCAGGCAAAGGCTTCAGCGGCTATTCCCAGGATAACTATTCTTGGCATATCGATTGCCCTTAAATTATAAACCCGACGCATCCAGTATCCGCGGCACAACCTTATCCCAACCAATAGGCATAATATGAATGCCCTGACACGTAGGCTTTAAGGCTTTAATCAACCGCGCAGCGATATCCACGCAAGTCGCCATCTTATCTTTGGTAGCTTCCATTTCCTTAATTAGCTCGTCAGGGACGCTGACACCGGCGACATTCTTATTCATAAAACGGGCCATGCCCGCGGACTTAAGCAGGACGATTCCGGCCATAAGTGTCGTCTTCAAATGTTTGGTTTTATTTAAGAAATTCTCGAATTGCGCGACATCATAAACTGCTTGCGTCTGAAAGAATTGCGCGCCCGCCTCAATCTTCTTCTCCATCTTGATAATCTGCGGTTCAAGCGGATCAGCTCCGGGATTAACTACAGCCCCTAAACAAAACGTGGGAAACCTGCCCTCGAGCTTGTTGCCTTTCATGTCTTGGCCTGACTCCAATGTTTTAGCTACCCGCAACAACTGCACCGAATCGAGATCAAATACGGGTTTAGCTTCAGGATGGTCTCCCAGGATAGGATGGTCACCGGTAAGAATCAAAACATTCTCAATTCCCAGACTGGCGGCAGAGAGCAAGTCCGACTGCAAAGCTAATCGGTTGCGGTCACGGCAGGTCAGCTGAAAGATCGGTTCAAAACCATGTTGTTTAAGCAGGCTGGAAACCGCCAGCGAACCCAGGCGCATAACCGAACTCTGTAGATCGGTTACATTAATAGCGTCGACGCGGCCGCGAACCAAGCCGGCATCTTCCAACAGCCGGGTAGTCTCAATGCCTTTGGGCGGGCCGACTTCTGAAGTAAGCAAAAACTTACCTGCTTGAATTTTTTCTCGGAAAGTCATTCGTTCTTTATCTCAGATCCTTCGTCGCGCTGCCTGCCTGCCGGCAGGCAGGCGCGCTCCTCAGGATGACGGAGTTAACTTCTGTAATTTTACCGCTTCCATTAGATTACGCATTAACATGGCTACCGTAAGCGGGCCAACCCCGCCGGGGACAGGGGTAATCCAAGCTGCCCGGTGAGACGCGGTTTCAAATTCCACATCCCCGACGATTCTATCCGCTACCCGGTTAATCCCGACATCGATAACAATAGCGCCTTCCTTGATCCACTGCCCTTTAATCAAGCCGGCCTTACCCGCCGCCACAATTAAAACCTCGGCCCCGGCCACATGTTCTTCCAATTTACCGGCCTGGCTGGTGCCAATATGACAGACCGTTACCGTAGCCAGCTTTTCCAGTAGCAAAAGCGCTAACGGCTTACCGACGATTTCACTATGTCCGACGATCACAGCTTCTTTACCGGCTAAATCCACGCCCGTGGCCGCCAGCAGTTCCATAACTGCGGCCGCAGTACACGGCAAGATCGCCGCTTTCCCGAAAACGATCTTACCGATATTGGCCGGGTGCATCCCCTCAACATCTTTTTCCGGACCAATAAAGGCGCATATTTTTTTATAATCTATTTGGGCCGGCAAGGGCATCTGAATAACGACCCCGTTAACCGATTGATCCCGGTTTAACTTCCGGATAAGGGCGATTAAATCCGCCTCAGTGGTAGAGGCGGCTAGCTCATGTAATACATAGGTAACCCCTAATGCCTCGGCGGTCTTTTTCTGGCTCTTAGCATAACTCTGCGCCCCGGAGTTATCGCCGACAATAACGCTGGCCAAAACCGGGATGAGCTTTTGCTGCTGCAAATACTGTTGAATTTGCGCCTTGATCTTCTCGGCCAGCGGCTTACCTTCTAATAAGTGCGTTGACATATTGGGTGATATCCTTTCTGATCAGCGCAACTTGTCTTTCCCGTGGGGAAAAATACCGCAACATTTTAGCTTTAAGGGCGCTATCTTTCAAGTATTTTAGGTTGATATCCACAAAAATCCGGGCGCCCAAAAAAGACGCCTCCAAGAGGCGCGCCGCGGCAGATACATCGGACAATAAATACCGGTTGGCCTTACGGGAAACCGGCCGGCAGACCTTAAGCCCGGCAAAGGCGCATTGCGCTATCCGGTAGGGAACATCCAGGCATCGGCGCAAATCTTGGCTCTTGTAAGCCGCAACATCCCGGTCAACTAAACGCAAAAGCTCCCGGCGCAGCTTTTCCGATTGTTCAAGCAACGCTTTAATATCCGTTTGAACATCTTCATATTTCGCTTTACCGACGGTGAAATTACAAGCCATGCTCATAAGCCCGCAACCCAAAGCCCCCGCGAGCGCAACCGCCGCACCGCCTCCCGGGGCGGGAAGACGCGCGGCTAAGTCATCCAGGTATTTCTGAAGAGAAGATTTTTTATACATACGAATTCTCTGCTAATACGTATATTCCGGCGAACACTCAAATGCGTTGCGGATAATACTAATGGCCGGCTCCGGCAGGGCTTCAACCACCGAAACCACGTCGAACCGGGCGGCAGCGTCAAGAAGCCCGCGCTCTTTAAGAAAACAAAGCGCGGCTTTACTCATCCGCCTTTGCTTGGCCGTCGCGACTGCCTCACAAGGCAATCCATGCTCCAGGGAAGTCCTGGTCTTAACCTCGATAAAACAAATCGTCCCGCTCTCTCGGGCAATAATATCGATCTCGCCGAATCTGGCCCGGTAATTAAGGGCAATAATTTTATAACCACTGCGGGTCAAAAACCGCACGGCTTCAGATTCGCCTTTTTTCCCGAGGGATTCGGTTTTAATCATTAGCGAAACTTAAACGGTGGATGGCGCAAGGCCCAAGGCGTTTAAGCGCCTGCCGGTGCGCGCTTGTGGGATAACCTTTATGCCGCGCGAAACCATACTCCGGATAAAGGCTGTCGTATTGCCGCATTAACTTATCCCGGGTAACCTTGGCAATAATCGAAGCGCAGGCAATGCTCAATGAGCGGCCGTCGCCGCGAACAATAGAAGTTTGGAAAAAAGGAATATCCAGGCGTATATTCCCATCGATAATCACAGCCAGGGAATCTTTGGCTGAACCGTTTAAAGAATCACTAAGCCGGGCCAACGCTTGGACCATCCCTAAACGGGTAGCCTGAAGAATATTTATCTTATCAATGACCTTTTCATCAACGATCCCTACCCCGTAGCAGGCAGTATCAATGATTTCTTGGTAAGCTAATTCTCTTTGGCGGGCAGAAAGCTTCTTAGAATCGTCAACGCGGTTAAGAAAATCGGTCTGCCGTAAACACACTGCTGCGGCCACCACCGGTCCAGCCAAAGGCCCGCGGCCGGCTTCGTCAATGCCGACGATATAACGAAACCCCTGTTTCTTAAGTTTACGCTCGAAATATAGCAACTATTTATATTAAATGGTATCAGAGTATCAGAGTATCATTGATACGTTGACACTTTGATACATTGACACCTCTGAGTTTCTCATCACTGACACCCAAGATTTCTGTTACTTACGCTTTCACTTCTTTCTCTTCAATCTTAGTGGCGCGCTTGCCGACCTTGCTTCTTAAATAATACAACTTGGCCCGTTTGACCTTGCCTGAACGAATAAGCTCAATGCGCTCGATACTCGGGGCATAAAGAGGGAAAACCCGCTCGATTCCTTCGCCGTAAGAAACCTTGCGTACCGTAAAGTTCTCTTGAATACCGCTGCCGCGCTTAGAAATAACCACGCCTTCAAAAGGATGCAGCCTGAATTTATCCGGGCCTTCCGGTATCTTGACCAATACCTTAATCGTATCCCCTACGCCGAATTTGGGGACTTTCTTGCCTTCAATCTGCTGCTTCTCAATAATCTTTAACTTATCCATTGCTTAAACCACTCCTTTTCTTGAACATATCAGGCCTTTTCTTTTTAGTTTTTAGCACCGCCTGCTGTTTTCTCCACGCCTCTATCTTCCTGTGATCTCCGGTCAATAACACCGCGGGAACCGGCTTACCCCGAAAAATAGCCGGTCTAGTATACTGGGGATATTCCAATAGATTACCCTCGAATGACTCAAAATTCAAGGAATTTTTATCCCCCAGGACCCCGGGGATAAGCCGGACAACGCTATCCACCAAGACCATGGCCGGCAGCTCTCCCCCGGTTAAAACGTAATCTCCGATGGATATCTCTTCGTCCGCCAGGTATAATCTAACCCGCTCATCCACGCCCTCATAGTGACCGCAAATAAGAATAAGATGTTTATGCTTAACCAGAGCTTTTGCTCTTTTCTGCTCAAGCTTTTTCCCCTGCGGACACAATAAAACTACGTGTGGCCTGGCGGCCGGGCGGCCGGGCGGCTTTATTTTCTGCACTGCCCGGAAGATCGGCTCAGCCTGCATGACCATGCCGGATCCTCCCCCACACGGCCGATCATCTACCTTGCGGTGCTTATCTAAGGTATAATCGCGCAAGTCATGGACAAAGAGCGCGACCTTCTTGTTCTCTTGGGCCCGCTTGATTATGGATTCATTCAAGATTGGGCCGAAC
>JBFZAQ010000082.1:0-10330 GCA_041308885.1 Candidatus Omnitrophota bacterium
GTAATTGGGATTTAACTTAATTAGCGCCTGCAGGATCATTGGTTCGAAATCGGAGGAGACATGGACGAGATACTTGAAATATTGCAGAAAGACGCCCGGGTTACCCCGGAAGAAATCGCCAAGATGCTGAAAAAGAAGCCCGAGCAGATCCGCCAGGCAGTTAAGAAATATGAGAAAGAAGGGGTAATCTTAAAATACAAAGCGGTGATTAACCAGGACTTAATTAAAGATGAAGGCACTTTGGTCCGGGCGCTTATCGAGGTGAACATTGTTCCTCAGAAGGATGCGGGGTTTGATAAGATAGCTGAGCGCATTTATTCTTTTCCCGAGGTGAGCAGTTGTTATCTTATTTCAGGGACGTATGACTTGCTGGTTGTGATAGAAGGAAATAACTTACGCACCGTATCTAATTTTGTCGCCGAGAAATTATCTTGTCTTGAGCATGTGCGGGGGACAGTTACTCACTTTATGCTTAAGAAATATAAGGAAGACGGAGTTATCCTGAAACAGAAGGAAGAGAATAAGAGGATAGCGATTTCGTATTAAGGCGAAAGCAGGTAATGACCAATTGGGAATTGGTCATTGCGTATTCATTGGGATTTGGAGCTTGGTCATTGGGGTTTTATAGGAAGTAGTGGATAAAATGAAAGAGTTAATTTCTAGAAAAGTCCAGAAAATGCAGCCCTCCGGTATCCGGGCATTTTTCGATTTGGTGCTCGGGATGAAGGACGTTATTTCTTTGGGTGTGGGCGAGCCTGATTTTGTCACCCCCTGGCCGATCCGCGAGGCGGGGATTTATTCCTTGGAGCAGGGTTTTACTTCCTATACTTCCAACAAAGGTTTATATAAACTGCGTTTGGAGATCAACCGGTATCTGAAGAACCGTTTTGGCTTAAACTATTGTTCGAATGAAGAGATCTTGATCACTGTGGGAGTAAGCGAAGCTATGGATTTGGTGTTGCGGGCGATTGTTAATCCCGGAGACCAGGTTCTTATTCCCGTTCCCTGTTATGTTTCCTACGGCCCGATGACCGAGCTAGCCGGAGGGACCCCGGTTTTTATCGATACCACCAAGACTAATTTTAAGTTAACCCCTCGGGATTTGGAGCGGCAGATCGGCAAAAAGACTAAAGCTATTATTTTGAATTACCCTTCTAATCCTACCGGGATGTCTTACCGACGCCAAGAACTGCTTGAGCTGCTTAAAGTCATTAAGCGGCACAAGCTGCTGTGTATCAGCGATGAGATTTACGGCGACTTGACTTATGATTTCGAGCATACGGCGTTGGCGTCTTTGCCTGGGGCCAAAGATTTAGTTGTGTATCTAGACGGATTTTCTAAGAGTTACGCCATGACCGGTTGGCGCGTCGGTTTTGCCTGCGGGCCGAAAGACATTATCGCGGCCATGACCAAGATCCATCAGTATACGATTATGTGTGTTGCGATTACCAGCCAGATGGCCGCTTGTGAGGCCTTGGTCAGCGGGCGCAATGCGGTTGAGCAGATGAAGCGCGAATATAAGCGCCGGCGGGAATTGATGGTTGAGCATTTAAACCGTTTGGGGCTTAAGTGCCATGAGCCTCAAGGCGCATTTTATGTCTTTCCATCGATTAAAAGCTCCGGCTTGACTTCTTTGGATTTTGCGCAAAGATTGTTGAAGGAGCAGAAAGTAGCGGTAGTCCCGGGCACGGCCTTTGGGTCTTGCGGCGAAGGGTATGTGCGCATGGCCTACGCGGCCAGCCTGGATAATTTGAAAGAAGCGATCAGCCGAATCGCTGTCTTTTTGCATAGGAGGGGCGGATGAGCAAGAAAACCAAAGCCGATATCCTTAAATTGGTCAAGGCGCATAGAGTCAAGTTCGTGCGCCTGTGGTTTACCGATGTCTTGGGGTTCTTAAAAGGTTTTGCCATTACTGTTGATGAGTTAGAAGGCGCCTTGGAAGAGGGGATGGGTTTCGACGGCTCATCGATTGAAGGTTTCGCCCGGATTGAAGAGTCGGATATGGTGGCTAAACCTGACCCGTCGACCTTTGCGATCATCCCTTGGCGTTCGCATGATGATTGCAGCGTGGCTAGAATGTTCTGCGATATTTATGAGCCGGGCGGCAAGCCCTTTGAAGGCGATCCGCGATTTGTCTTAAAACGGAATTTAGCCAAGGCCAGCGAGCTGGGGTTTACCTATTATGTGGGCCCGGAGTTGGAATATTTTTATTTTGCTAATTCCCAATCTCCGCAACCGTTGGATCAGGGCGGTTATTTTGATCTAGTTCCTTTAGACGTGGCTCAGGATTTACGCCGCGATACTATTTTGACTATGCAGCAGCTGGGGATAAAAGTCGAGTATAGCCATCATGAAGTAGCCCCTAGCCAGCACGAAATCGATCTGCGTTACGATGATGCTTTGACTATGGCCGATAACGTGATGACTTATCGGCTGGTAGTAAAGGAGATCGCGCGTAAACACGGGGTCTACGCCACTTTTATGCCCAAGCCGATTTTTGGGATTAATGGTTCGGGCATGCACGTGCATCAGTCGTTATTCTCCGCCAAAGGCGGATCCGCCTCCGGAGGAAAAGGCGAGAAGAACGCGTTCTTTGATCCGAAAGATAAACATCATCTCTCGCAGGTGGGGAAGTTTTATACTGCCGGCTTGTTGAAGCATGCCGCGGATATAACCTCGATTACCAGCCAATGGGTAAATTCCTATAAACGGCTGGTCCCCGGATATGAGGCGCCGGTGTATATCTGTTGGGCCCGGATGAATCGTTCTGCCCTCATCCGCGTTCCGATGTATAAGCCGGGTAAGGAAAAAGCTACGCGTATTGAGTATCGTTCGCCTGATCCGGCCTGTAACCCGTACTTGGCATTTTCGGTTATGCTGGCAGCAGGGTTGGATGGAATGAAAAATAAATATCCTTTG
Organism: Candidatus Omnitrophota bacterium; assembly: GCA_041308885.1. GTDB lineage: Bacteria > Omnitrophota > Gorgyraeia > Gygaellales > Profunditerraquicolaceae > JBFZAQ01. The sequence continues at coordinate 2,920 of JBFZAQ010000082.1, forward strand.
GCTGAGCAGGCCAATGACAATATCTATCATATGAGCGAAGCCCAGAGGCAGCGCGCCGGCATAAAATCGTTGCCCGATGATCTGCTGGAAGCAACCAAGCTTACCGAGCAGAGCAAATTAGCCAGGGAGTGCCTGGGTGAGAAAGTTTTTGAGTATTTTATCCGTAATAAGAAGATGGAGTGGGACGAATATAAAGCCCAGGTTACTCAGTATGAAGTGAGTAAGTATTTGCCGATACTATAGCCATGCCTAAATCCTCCCAACACTACGAAATTTATCTTAAGCAAATTGAGGCTCTCTCTAAGGTGGCCAATCTGATCACCTCGGGTCTTTATGTGGAAGAGCTGTTGCGCTTGATCGTGCAGGTGACCGCGGAGATTATGAATTCCAAAGTCTGTTCGCTTATGTTACTTAACCCCGGAACTCAAGAACTTTCGGTGCGGGCCACGCAGTCAATATCTGAGTCCTATAATAAGAAGCCGAATATCAAATTAGGAACCGGCATCGCCGGAAAAGTCGCGCAACAGAATAAGCTGATGTGTATAGTTGATGTGCGTAATGATCTTTTGTATCTGAACCGGGATATCGCCAAGAAGGAGAATTTGGTTTCTTTGGCTTGCGTACCGTTAACGGTCAAGGGCAGGGTTATTGGCGTATTAAATTGTTATACATCCAAAAAACATAAATTTTCCAAGCCGGAGCTGGATATTTTAACTGCGGTAGCTAATCAAGCTGCGGTAGCCATCGAGAACGCCGAATTAGATGTGCGCGCGCGCACGGCGGAAGAAGCCTTAAGTACGCGTAAAGCCATTGAAAGGGCCAAGGATATTTTATCCCAAGAGGCCAATATCCCGCCTTCCGAAGCCTTCCGCCTCATTCAGAAGCAGAGCATGGATATGCGTAAATCCATGCGCGAAATCGCCGAAGCCGTAATCCTCGCCAAAGACATTAAAGGTAAAAGCCGCTAATACGAATATGAGAGATAGCGCTGATTCTCAGCTTATTTATTCCACTGGTCAAGGTTCAATCTGCCCCGACTGCGCTAAACCAATTCGGGAGTGTGTTTGCCGCGAACTGAAAATAAATGCGTTGCCGCAGGCCAGCGGTAAGGTCAAGATCCGGCATGAGACCGCGGGGAGAAAGAATAAAGGCGTTACCATAATTTATGGTTTGCCTCTGAGCCAAATCCAGATGGATGCGCTGGCCAAGAAATTAAAGAGCACCTTTGGCACCGGCGGGGCAGTTAAGGATTATACTATTGAATTACAAGGCGATCAGCGCGCACGGGCGTCTGTAGAATTACGCCGGTTGGGCTATAATCTATAGATTTTTTAAGACCGGTAACATTTTTTCTTGACAACTTAAAAGTTGGGAGTATACTCTCTAAGTTAATCTTCTTATAATTACATTGCAGTAATTCACAAAGACGTTCGCCAACGCCGGACGTCTTTTTTCTTTACGAGGATTAAAATGCATCATGAGCCGCCAAGCATTATGGGAATTCTCGCCGGACATTTTCCGCATAGCCCGGTTGTGGCCTGGCTAGCCGCCTATGAAAGCTCGGTGTATTCTTTGTTGATTATCGCGGTAATAGTTTGCGGGGCTTGGCTGATGGGGCGTAAGTTGGGTCGGGTATCGTCGCGGCTGCAGGTGCTAGGAGAGATATTAGCTCAAGGTACCGATGATTTCGTTAGTTCGGTGCTGGGCCCGCAAGGCCGGCGTTTTACCCCTTTTATCGGGACATTGTTTATTTATATCGTTTGTATGAATATGTTTGGGCTCATTCCTTTGTTTCGGTCGCCCACGGCGCAATTTACGACTACGTTATCGTTGGCAATTTGCGTTTTTTTCTACGTGCAGTACGCTGCCTTTAAGGAGCTGCGTCTGGCCGGGTATCTTGACCATTTGGCGGGAAATCCCCGCGGCATAATCGCCCTGAGTATCTTTATGCCGGTGATCATGTTTTTTGTCCACCTAACTTCGGAATTTGTCCGGCCGATAAGCCTGGCTCTTAGGCTGCGCAGTAACGTCTGGGGAGACGATTTTCTCTTAACTATCTTAAGCGGGTTCGGCCTGCAGGGCCTGCCGCTTATGCTGTTTGCCGCATTTTTGACCCTGGCGGCCAGCGTTATTCAAGCTTTTGTTTTCTGTTTATTAACTACAGTTTATTTTGCCATGGTATTGGTTCATGAGGATAAGGGTTCGGGTGCTCACGAAAGGGGGAAGTAATAATGGATTATAAAACAGCGTTAGGATTCGCGGTACCAATGGGTTTAGGGATAGCGGCATTTGGCTCGGCTCTGGCGTTGGGTAAGGCCGTTGCTGCGGCAGTCGAGGCCACCGCAAGGCAACCGGAAGCGTCAATTAAAATTCTTATTAATATGATTGCCGGGTGCGCTTTAATTGAGGCATTAACCATTTACGCGCTTTTGTTATCTTTCTCATTGGTCGGAAAATTATAGGGCGTCGTTCATGGAACTGCTTAAAAGCATTCATTTACCGGAGTTGGCGATTCAGATCATTAATTTCCTGGTTCTTTTGGTGCTCCTGCGCCTTTTTTTTTGGAATAAATTCTTGGGGGCCTTAGACGCCCGTAAACAGGCGGTTGCCGAAAATCTTCAGGCGATTGAAGATTCTCGGCAGTCAGCCGCGGCGCTTAAAAAAGACTACGAGCAGAAGCTTCTCTCTATAGAACAGTTAAGCCGCCAGCGCCTGCAGGAAGTAATTGAAGAGGGGCGGGCTGCGGCCGAGCGCCTGAAGCAGGACGCCCAGGCGGATGCCCAAAAGATTATGAGCAAAGCCCAAGAAGATATTACCTATGAAATTGCCAAGGCCAAAGAGGAGTTGAAAGGGCAAGTTGTGGATATCGCCATCCGCGCGGCCGAAGAAGTGATTCAGGATAAATTAACTGAAGATGAAGATAGAAGGCTGGTGCGGGATTTTATTGATAAGTTGGGATCGGCGGAATGAAAGAGAAAATTATTGAAAAGCGGTATGGCCAGGCATTTATCGCTTCGGCCCGCTTAACTATCGGTTTAGGCGATGCCGTCAAACAAGTCAAGGCTTTAAAGACGATTTTGCATGAATGCCCGGAGTTTGAGAAATTTTTACGGGATCCGGAAATCGCCATAGGCGAAAAATGTGATTTTCTGGACCGGGTCTTGGGTGATTTATTTACTTCGGATGTGATCGCGTTCATAAAGTTCTTATTTGCTAAAGAGCGCATAGCTCATCTTGCCGGGATATGCGACTATATCTGGGCGGCTTACGGGCATCAAGATACAGCGGAAGTATTGTTAAAGTATTCCTATCCTTTAGATCTGGAAATAATCCAGCAGATCAAGAGCGCTCTGGAAGAAAGGCTGCATAAGAAAGTCAGCCTTTATCTGGAGCTTGATGCGGGCTTGCTGGGAGGCATACAGGTTAAGATCGGCAATCAATTGATTGACGGCTCGGTGCGCAGAAGACTTGACGAATTACGGGAAAAGCTCAATATGGTAAAGGTGTAGCCTCATGGAAATAAGACCCGATGAAGTAACTTCGATATTAAGAAAAGAACTGGAAAAATATAAGACTCGCTTACGCACCGAGTCGGTGGGAAACGTTATTCAGGTAGGCGATGCCATTGCGCGCATCTACGGATTAGATGATGCGATGATGGGGGAGTTGATAGAATTCCCGCATGATGTCATGGGCATGGTGCTTAATCTGGAAGAGGATAATGTGGGAGTGGTCATTTTCGGGCCGGATAATCCTGATCGGAATATCAAAGAAGGCGACTTGGTTAAGCGCACGGGTAAAATAGCGCAGATGCCGGTTGGCAATGCCCTTTTGGGCCGGGTGGTCAATGCCTTGGGCTATCCTATCGACGACAAGGGGCCGGTGGTTAGCGAAAATTACCGTCCGCTGGAGGCGCCTGCCCCTAATGTTATCGAGCGCCAGCCGGTGACTGAGCCGCTAGAAACCGGGATTAAAGCTATTGATTCGATGATTCCTATCGGCCGCGGCCAGCGGGAATTGATCATCGGCGACCGCCAGACCGGCAAGACCGCTTTAGCAATAGATGCTATTATCAATCAAAAAGGTAAAGGCGTTTATTGTATTTATGTGGCTATTGGCCAGAGAATATCCTCCGTAGTACAAGTCGCCGAAACGCTGAAGAAATACGGGGCTATGGAATATACGACTATTGTCAGCGCTTCTTCGCGCGCTTCGGCCTCGCAGCAATATCTTGCTCCTTACGCCGGGTGCGCCATCGGCGAGGAATTCATGTATCAGGGGAAACATGCCTTGGTGATTTATGATGATTTGAGCAAACACGCCCAGGCCTATCGCCAGCTCTCATTATTACTCCGCCGTCCGCCGGGCCGCGAGGCTTACCCGGGTGATATCTTTTATCTGCATTCGCGGCTTTTAGAGCGGGCAGCTAAGATGCATGAATCTCAAGGAGGCGGTTCGCTAACCGCGCTTCCGATTGTGGAGACGCAAGCCGGCGATATCACCAGCTATATTCCCACTAACGTAATTTCCATAACCGACGGCCAGATTTACTTGGAAGCGGATTTATTCTATGCCGGGGTAAGGCCGGCGATTAATGTCGGGTTATCGGTTTCCCGGGTGGGAGGTAAAGCCCAAGCTAAAGCCATGCGCCAGGTCGCTTCTCAGCTGCGCCTTGACTTGGCACAATATCGGGAACTGGCTACTTTTGCTCAGTTTGGCGCGGAGATCGAAAAGACTACCCGGGCTCAGTTGTTGCGCGGCGAGCGGATGGTCGAAGCCTTAAAGCAGGATCAGTATCAACCACTATCTCTGGGTAAGCAAGTTATGATTATTTACGCTGGGACACGGGGATATCTCGATGATCTACCGGTACAGGAGATTAGAACGTTTGAGGCCGCGCTTTTGTCGTTTATGGATCGGACCTATCCGCAAGTTGAGAAACGCATTCAGGAGTCGCGAGTTTTAGATGATGAGGCGATTGTTATTTTAAATAAAGCGGTGATTGCGTGTAAAGCTCAGCGTCTGGAGGCTAAAGCTGTATGATCCAGAATCTGTCTTTGCGCCAAATTAAGTCGCGTATCCGCAGTGTTGAGAATACCAAAAAGATAACCCGGGCCATGGAGATGGTGTCTAGCGCTAAGCTTAAGCGGATGCGTCAGGTATTGGCGTCTTTTGAAGTCTATAGCCGTAATCTTGAGGAGCTGTTTGGCCGTATCTTCGCGGCCCGGCCAGGTATCAAGCATCCTTTTTTCCCGGTTGAGACAGTATTCGCCCGGGAGGCGGTTTGTTTAATTGCTTCCGATACGGGTCTGTGCGGCTCCTATAATCATATCATGCTGCAGCATATCGATGATTTAGTAAGTGCTCAGAAAACCGGTGAATCATTAGCTTTTTTTGTGGTCGGGAAAAAAGCCTTTATGCATTGCAGGGAGAAGGGGTACTTGATCGAGAAGTACTATACCGGATATACCGGGCGCTACCAGGACAATCTCCGTGATGCTCTAGCCGCGGATATGACACAATGGTATCGGCAAAATTATGCTTCCCGATGTAGGGTCGCCTATATGCGGTATGATCGGGGCAATCATTTTGTGCCTTATGTTGTGCAGATTTTGCCTCTTAAGAGTCAGGTTCTTCCGGCCGAAGAGTTTATTTTTGAACCCGTTCCGGAGATAATTATGGATAAGCTTCTGCTGCGGGTTTTGGCCGCGCGCCTCAAAATTAACTTATTAGAGTCTTTTATTAGTGAGCACCAGGCGCGGGCCCTGGCCATGGGCGAGGCAACTCAGAATGCGGTTGAGCTATTGGAAGGGTTGATTTTAACGCGCAATAAAGTGCGGCAGGGCAATATTACCAAGGAGATCCTCGAGGTGGTTTCGTCGGTCGAGGCGTTGCGGGGATAAGACAAATGGCCAGCGGAAAGATTATTCAGGTTATCGGCCCCAGCGTGGACATTCAATTTGAAGAGAATGAGGTCCCGCAGTTATTAAACGCGGTTAAGATTGTTGATGTTAAGCGCGGTATTGATTTAACGCTCGAGGTGGCCCAGATTATCGGTAACAACACGGTCCGTTGTATAGCGCTCTCATCTACCGAGGGGCTTTCCCGCGGGATGCCGGCTGAGGACTTAGGCGGGCCGATTACCGTGCCGGTCGGGACTCAAACCTTAGGCCGGATTTTTAATGTGTTGGGTAATACTATTGACGGAAAAGGGCCGTTACCGAATCCGGATACGCGCAGCCAAATCCATATGGATTCTCCGAGTTTTAAAGATCAGCTGCCCATACAGTCGATTCTTGAGACCGGCCTTAAGGTTATTGATCTTTTGGCGCCGTTTCCGCGGGGCGGTAAAATCGGTCTATTCGGCGGGGCAGGCGTGGGCAAAACTGTTATTGTTATGGAGCTTATCCGTAATATTGCGTCTGTGCTTGGCGGGGTTTCGGTTTTTGGCGGTATCGGCGAGCGCACCCGCGAGGGTAATGAATTATGGCTGGAATTAAATGCTTCGGGGGTCAGTGATAAGACGGCATTGGTGTTCGGCCAGATGAATGAGCCCCCCGGGGCGCGGCTGCGTGTTGGCCTGACGGCGCTGACCATGGCTGAGTATTTCCGCGATAAAGAGCGTAAAGACGTTTTACTCTTCATTGATAATATCTATCGTTATATCCAGGCCGGTTCGGAAGTCTCCACGCTTCTTGGCCGCATGCCGTCGGCAGTCGGGTATCAGCCGAATTTAGCCACGGAAATGGCCCAGCTTGAGGAGCGTATCGCCTCAACTCGTAACGGCGCCATTACTTCGGTGCAAGCCGTGTATGTGCCCGCGGATGACTTGACTGATCCGGCGATTGTGGTAACTTTTTCGCATTTGGATGCCAAAGTAGTGTTGTCGCGTCAGATCGCCGAACTCGGGATCTATCCGGCGGTTGATCCTTTAGATTCAACATCGCGGATCATGGATCCGCGCGTCATCGGAGCCGATCATTACGCCACAGCTCTGGCAGTCCAGAAGATCCTCCAGCGGTATAAGGATTTACGGGATATTATTTCTATTTTAGGTATCGATGAACTAGCGGATGAAGATAAGCTGGTGGTGGCCCGGGCGCGCAAGATTCAGCGTTTTTTTTCGCAGCCCTTTTTTGTGGCTGAGGCTTTTACCGGTCTAGCCGGCCGGTACGTTGCCTTAGCCGATACCCTGGCCGGATTTAAAAAGATTATTGACGGTTCGCTGGATGCCTTGCCCGAGCAGGCTTTTTATATGGTCGGCACTATCAATGAGGCCAGAGAGAAGGCTGAGCGTTTGTCAAAGGAAGGTTAAATGCCATGCCTAAGAACTTCACGGTTACAGTTGCTAGTCCTGACGGTCTGGTGCAGGAAGCGAGCGTAGTCGCGCTGACTGTTCCTCTTGCCGAAG
>JBFZAQ010000083.1:0-6545 GCA_041308885.1 Candidatus Omnitrophota bacterium
TTATCAACAGTATCAGCAAAAAGAAAAGGCCGCTCAGACAGAGAAAGAGCTGGTATTAATAACATGAAAACCGGACATTCTTGCTTTGCTAGAAACCGGACATTTTTGCCTTGCTATAACAGTACACAAAAATAGGCTTGACATCGTAACGTTTTGATGTTATTATACTTAGCAAATAGGAGGTTGAGATGACCAAAAAGGATATTATTCTTAAAGTTTCCGATGTTACGCATTTAAAGCAGATTGATGTTAAAAAAGTCGTTCAGAAGACTTTTGATTGTATAATCGAGGCGCTTGTTAGAGGCGAGAAGATTGAGCTACGCAACTTCGGAGTTTTTAAAATTAAAGAACGTAAAAGCCGCACCGGCAGAAATCCGCGCACCGGCCAAGTCGTGCCGGTCCCGCCCCGAAAGGTCGTTGTCTTTAAGCCTGGTTTAGAGATGAAACACAAGGTCATTTAACCGGTCGCCTTTTTTTACGCAACTGTAAACCCCTTTGATGTTTAGAAGAATTCCCGGAACTAAAGATATTTTGCCTACCGAGGTATCTGTCTGGCAGCAAGTTGAAGTGATCGCCAGGGCTCAATTTAAGCTCTATAATTATCGTGAAATTCACACCCCGATAGTCGAGGAAGAGGCTTTATTTAACCGTTCGTTGGGCAATAGCGCCGAGATTGTGCAGAAGCAGATGTTTTTGATCCGGCGTGAGCAGGATGCGTTTGCTTTACGTCCGGAAGCTACTGCCTCGGTTGTCCGCGCCTACATCGAAAACAGCCTGGATAAAAGCGAAGGATTTATTAAGCTTTTCTATATGGGGCCGATGTTTCGTTATGAGCGGCCGCAAAAAGGGCGATTGCGCCAATTTCACCATGTAGGCTGTGAAGTTATAGGCTCTTATGAACCCGCGGTTGACATTGAAGTTATTTCTTTAGCCGATTCCTTGCTTAAAGCCCTGTCAATAAACGGCTATGCCATACAACTTAATAGTTTGGGCTGCCAACGAGACAGAGAAGTTTTTAACGCTGATCTTAGCAGCCGGCTGCGAGAACAACTGCCCCGGCTCTGCCAGGATTGCCAAGCCCGGTTTGAGCATAATATCTTAAGAATATTAGATTGTAAGCAGGAATCCTGTAAAAATATTATAGCCGGCCTTAAGATTAATCTTGATCACCTTTGCGGCGATTGCTCAGCTCATTTTAACGCGGTTACGCAGGGCTTACGGGACATTGGGATTACGTTTAGGATTAACCCTTTGTTGGTTCGCGGCCTAGATTATTATACTCGGACAGTTTTTGAAATAAACCATCCGCAATTGGGCGCCCAAGATGCCATTGGCGCCGGCGGCCGGTACGATAATCTGGTTAAACAACTGCAAGGCCCGGATACGGGGGCGATGGGTTTTGCTTTCGGAGTCGAAAGGCTGTTACTGGCCACTACCCTTGCCCCGCAGGCCACGGCGCCAAAAGTCGTATACGTAATATCGCTGGGAGAAGCAGCCAAAAAAGAAAGCTCAAGTTTGCTTGCCCGGTTGCGGTTAGCCGGCATTTGCTGCGATACTGATTATGAAAACAAATCTTTAAAAGGCGCCCTGCGCAAAGCTAATGATCTTGAGGCCGGTTACGTGGTGATCATTGGCGACGATGAACTGCAGAAGGGCGTAGTTATGCTTAAAGATATGGCCACAGGCGAACAAAAAGAAGTAAGCAGAGATAATATTGTTACTGTTCTCCAGAATCCCAAACTCATAACTCATAACTCATAACTCATTCCACGGAGCCTTAACCATGTACCGAACCCATACCTGCGGAGAATTAAATAAGCAAGACATCGGCAAGACGGTAACCTTATGCGGCTGGGTGGCTAGCCGCCGTGATCACGGTAAACTTATCTTTATCGATATACGCGATCGCGAAGGCCTGACCCAAGCAGTTTTTATCCCTAAGGATTCACCTGAGGCCCATAAACTGGCCCAGGATTTACGCAGTGAGTTCGTGATTAAACTGTCCGGGCTGGTTAATCCCCGTCCCCAGGGTACGATTAATCCTAAATTATCTACCGGAGAGGTCGAAATTCTGGTTAAAGATCTGGTAATACTCAATCCCAGCAGTACGCCTCCTTTTGAAATCGATGATACCCTGGAGGTAAGTGAAGAGAACCGCCTTAAGTACCGCTATCTTGATTTGCGCCGGCCGAGGATGCTCTCCAATTTTCTTTTACGGCATAAATTGTATTCGATCATCCGGCCTTTTTTGAACAGTCAGGGTTTTATTGAGTCGGAAACTCCCATCTTGACCAAATCCACACCAGAAGGGGCCAGGGATTATCTGGTTCCTTCGCGCTTGAATCACGGGCAGTTCTTCGCCTTGCCGCAGTCACCGCAGTTATTTAAGCAGATACTGATGGTCGCGGGGATCGAAAAATATTACCAGATCGCCAAATGTTTCCGCGATGAGGACTTGCGCGCCGATAGACAACCGGAATTTACCCAGTTGGATATCGAGATGTCATTCGTCCAAGAGGAAGATATCTTTAAATTAAGCGAAGAGTTAATGCGGCGGATCTTTAAAGAATTAAAAGGAGTTGACCTGGAGGTGCCCTTTCCCCGTTTAGGTTATGCCACGGCGATGAGCAAATATAAGAGCGATAAGCCGGATTTACGCTCGGAACTTAACCGTGAATTTGCTTTTGTCTGGGTGGTGGATTTTCCGCTGTTTAAGTGGAATGCCGAAGAAAAGCGCTGGGAGAGCGAGCATCATCCTTTTACCGCCCCGGCAGCCGCGGATATTGACGCTTTAGAGGCTAAGCCTGATAAAATTAAATCGCGGTCTTATGATCTGGTTTTAAACGGCGCGGAGATGGGTTCGGGTTCGATAAGAATTCATGATCAGAAGCTTCAGGAGCGCATTTTTAGCCTTATCGGTATCAGCGCGTCCGAAGCCCGTAAACGTTTTGGATTTTTACTTGAAGCCTTTCAATACGGCGCCCCTCCGCATGGAGGCGTCGCCTATGGGTTAGACCGGCTTTTAGCGATTATCGCTAATGAGGCGAGTATCCGGGATGTCATTGCCTTTCCTAAGACCAGCACCGGGTATTGTCCGCTGACATCCGCGCCGTCCGATGTAGATGAACGTCAATTACGGGAGTTAGGGATACTCCTAAAAAAATAGATAAGCACTTTAAAAGGGGGATTTAAGATGAATAATAAGTTAATTAATGGCCTGCTGGTAATTTTTTTAGCCGGCGCGTCCTGCGGTTGCGTGGTCAGAACGTATCAAGTTACCCGTGATCGGGTTGACCAGGATTTATCAGCCGGTAATCACGGATATTTGAGCGGTACGGCCGAGGAGGAGAATTCCCTTGATCGTAAGGCTACCCGCGACACCCGAGTTGTGGAGATCGAATTGCGTTCTCCGCTGCGGTTTGATTCCCGCAAGGCTGATCTTGCGGCTGACGAACCGGTCAGGAGAGTTACCGCTTCGGATCAGTTTCCAGCCGAGGCAGCTCAACCCCGGGGGAATCGGGGTTTTATTACCGAGAGCCGGGAACCGGATATAATCGAGTATCCTGATCAACCCGGCCGGGAGACCATATTGGACGCTACGCGCGAGTATACCGTTCAGGAGAATGATACTTTGCAAAAGATTTCACAAAAGTTCTTTGCCACAACCAAGAAGTGGAATCTGATATTCGAGGCTAACAAAAGTATTTTAAAAAGCCCGAATAGTATTTATCCCGGCCAGATTATCGCGATTCCCATAGAGTCTATGCAGGAGCCGGCGGACAACTTAAAATAGCCTAAGCCAAATGCCAAAGCTGATAACTTTACAGTCGCATCAACAGGCTCAGGCCTTATTTGGGCCGCATGATGCCAATATCCGCTTGATCGAGAAGGAATTAAAGGTCAAAATCACGGCTCGAGGGGACACCATCAAGTTGAGCGGCCGGACCCAAAACGTCAAAGATGCCGCTCGTTTAATAGGGCATATTTTAGATTTTCAGAAAGACCCGCAGCATAAAATCAGTACCCAGGATATTTACTATCTCTTGCGCAGCCTCAAAGCTCAAACCGGGACGGCAAAAGAAAATGTTGGTTATGATTATACGGTAACCAGCCACGTTTCCCAGACAAAGCCGATCGGCCCCAAGACTAAAGGCCAGCAGGAATACGTGGAAGCAATATTGAGCCACGACATTGTGCTGGGTATCGGTCCGGCCGGGACCGGAAAGACCTATTTGGCCATGGCCTGCGCGGTAAATGATTTAAAGAATCAGAAGGTCCGCCGGATTATCCTAACGCGTCCGGCTATCGAGGCCGGTGAATCATTAGGGTTTCTGCCGGGGGATATGCAAGACAAGATATCGCCGTATTTGCGTCCGTTATACGATGCCTTATACGATATGATGGAAGCTGATCGCATCGAAAAATACTTGGAGACCGGGATCATTGAGGTCGCCCCTTTGGCCTATATGCGGGGCAGGACTTTAAATGAATCGTTCATTATCCTGGATGAAGCCCAGAATTGTTCCGCGGAGCAGATGAAGATGTTCCTTACGCGCTTGGGGTTTGACTCCAAGGCGGTGATAACCGGAGACATAACCCAGAGCGACCTCCCGGGAGGCAAACCCGCGGGCTTACTCCAGGCCCGTAATTTACTGGGGGATATCGCGGGGATAAAAATCATTCATTTTACCGGAGCCGATGTCGTTAGGCACCCGCTGGTGCAAAAGATTATCGAAGCCTATGATAAGTCATCTAACCTCTAATATAATTCGGTACTTGTCGATTGCGCTGGTTTTGTTTTTGTCGACCCATTTTTTAGGCATAAGCAGCATGCTGGTAGTTTTTTTGCTTACTCTTATGCTTTATGTTGAAATGATTATTTGTAAGGCTCAGCGGATTAAGGTTAATTTATTGGCTCTAGCTTTACTTTATGAGATCGTCTTTGCCGGCAGCTTTGTCATTGCCCGTCAAAACCTGACCATTTTCTTTATACCCTTCGCTGCGGTTCCCATGCTGGCCACAATTTTATTCGGCATTCCCCAGATTACCCTTATTTTGACCTTGGGCTGCGCGATCAGCGTTATCATTATCACCAATAACGCCTTCTTCGGTATTCTATTCCTGATCAGCGGCATTGTTTCCGGGTTGCTCGTTCAGGATGTGCGTAAACGCAGTTTCGTGATTAAAGCCGGCTGTATCGTTGGTTTTTTGCAAGTCGCTTGTTTATTGCTTATTGAGCGCCCGCATTTCTCCAACTCTCCGGTATTTTGGCTGGCTTTTATTAATGGGGTAGTTTCCAGTATTATCGCTTTAGGCATACTTCCGCTATTTGAATGGCTCTTTAAAGTCGTTACTAATATCAGTCTTTTAGAATTGGCGGATTTCAATCATCCTCTCTTGCAGAGAATGGTTATGGAAGCTCCGGGGACGTACCACCACAGCCTGATTGTCGGTAATCTTTCGGATGCGGCAGCCACGGCTATCCACGGCCATGCGCTCTTGGCGCGAATCGGCGCTTATTATCACGACATCGGCAAGCTGGCCAAGCCGCAGTATTTTAGCGAGAATCAATGTCTGCAAGAGAACGCCCACGATGCTTTAGCCCCGACTATGAGCAAGCTGGTGATCATGAACCACGTAAAAGACGGCGTGGAGCTGGCCCAAAAGCATAAACTTAATCAGCAGATTATTGATTTTATTCGGCAACATCACGGTTCAAGCCTGGCTTATTATTTTTACCGGCGAGCGCTGGAAAACGTCGAGAATGAGGCCCGGGTAGAAGAGGAGAGTTTTCGTTATCCGGGCCCTAAGCCGAATACCCGGGAGACCGCAATTGTCCTGCTGGCCGATTCTGTTGAGGCCGCCACGCGCACGCTTAAGGATCCGGCGCCCGACGCTATTCGGGAAATGGTGCATAAGATTGTCAATAATAAATTTATCGACGGACAGCTGGACGAATGCGATTTAACACTTAAAGATCTTGAGAAGATCTCGGCAGTTTTTATAAGGATCCTGACCGGCATGCATCATGGCCGGGTTAACTATCCAGAGCGCCCCGGTGAAAATAACGGTAGAAAACCGTCAAAAGAAGGTTCCCATTCGCAAGGCGGCAACAGCAGCACTTAAGGCCGCCATTCGTAATTGCCTATCCCGGCAGCAACCGGATCAATACGGGCAGATCGCGGTAACTATCGTGGACGACGCCCGGATCAGCGCGTTAAATCAGGAATTTATGGGCAATGCCTATCCTACCGACGTGCTGGCCTTTGATAATTCTTTCTCGGGGTTACCGCGGCAAATCGATATTATTATCTCTGCCGAAACCGCTGCCCGCAATTGCCGGACTTATCGGACTACCTCGGAACGGGAAATATTACTTTATGCCGTCCACGGCATGCTGCATACCCTTGGATATGATGACCATACCGCTGCCGGTAGGCGGAGGATGCAAAGCAAATCCCAAAAAATTCTGCGCGTTACAACACACCGTTAACTCCTATGTCCATTCATAAGGCCCAGGCCCTGGTGGTCGGTACCCGGAATTT
>JBFZAQ010000084.1:0-11819 GCA_041308885.1 Candidatus Omnitrophota bacterium
CGATCTGACAAGCGACTGTGCCGATCACCATATCTTGCGCATCAATACCCAATTCTTTCCTTATACCGGCATCTTTGATCCTAAGTTCCTCACAATCTATCCCGTAACGGATAAGCTGATACCGATCTTTATCTCCTATGCGATTTTGCAGGCCATTTTCTAAATCATATTTTGAAACCACTACTAACATTTGCGTAAAAAGCGCAACAAATCTCTCTATGGAAATAATCATCTTGCGCGCCAGATAAGGTTGATAATCATTAAACGACCATCCATGAACCGTATGGATAATAATCTTGACTCCAGCCAGCCGGGCTGCCAGGCGCCCGATTATTCCTGCTTTAGAACTGTGCGTGTGCACAATATCAATGCGGTTTTTTTTTATAAACCGATAAATTTCAGCTAAAGACAACACATCTTTTAGCGGATTCAACCGCCTTTCCAGGAAATGCGCCCTTTCCACGTTCAAGCCGTCTATAGTTAAGGCATCCTTCATCAATATCCCCTCGCGGGCGGTGAATAAAAAAACCTTAAATTCGTCCCTGTGTAAATGCCGAATTAAGCTTAATAGTTGTTTTTGGGCCCCACCCAGTTCCAACTTTGTGATTATATAGAGAATATTTATTCTAGACAATCTTTGCTCCCCTGCGTTTCTTAAGATTCTTAAGCTAATTCTAACAAATGGGCGTTAAATTACAACCATTTTCCGCCAGGGCTTGACTTTCCAACATTAACTCTTTACAAAATCAGCCGATCTGATAAAATAAATCCAATGTATTGCGCATTTTACGGCCTCACCGAACGTCCCTTTAATGTTACTTCCGACCCGGCTTTCTTTTTCTTCAGCGCCAAGCACCAGGAAGCCATATCGCACTTATTTTACGGCGTTACCCAGCGCAAAGGTATTAGCGTTTTGACCGGCGATATCGGTACGGGTAAAACCACTATCTGCCGTTATTTTTTGAACCAGCTTGACAAAAATACCAAGAGCGCCATCATTCTTAATCCTTATTTTTCCGATACTCAGCTGTTAGAAGCTATCGTGCGGGATTTCGGATTGGATATCCGGGAGAAAACGCGTTTAGGTTATGTCCGCGAACTGAATAAATTCCTGCTCCGGGAATCGCAGGAACGCAATAACTGCGTGCTGATTGTCGATGAAGCCCAAAATCTGAAACCCCAGCAATTGGAACAATTGCGCCTACTCTCCAATCTGGAAACGGCCAAAGATAAATTGCTGCAGATAGTCCTTGTCGGCCAGCCGGAATTGAAACGCAAGCTGGAGCTCCCTGAATTACGCCAGCTGCGCCAGCGCATTATGGTGCGCTACCACATTATGCCTTTGGAAGAAAACGATATTAAATCTTATGTTACCCACCGCTTACGAATTGCCGGGGCCAAACATGATCTGCATTTTACCGATGAGACTTTTCGGATGATTTATGATTTCTCTCTGGGGGTGCCGCGCCTAGTCAATATCCTGTGCGACCGGGCGCTCCTGGCCGGGTTTGTCAAAGAGACCGCGAGTATCGGAGCGGATATTTTGTCCTGCGCTATGTCGGAGCTGGATACCTACGCTGTACGCGAGGCCTGCGTATGAGCATAATTTATGATGCCTTAAAAAAAGTGGAGGCTAATTTTCGCATTCAGAAGATCCCGCCTCAGGCTCCGCCGGAACATAATTCAGCCGGACCCCAAAAGATACCGCAGCCAACCGCAAACAAGGTCATAAAAATACTTATCTACATACTGGTCGTGGGCATCGGTTTCGGTTTAAGCTTTGTCATCACCAATGCCCCGCGCCTCTTAAAAGCCCGCGACCCGGCTTCATTGGCGGGGGCCCCGCGTCCGGTAAGCCAAGTTTTAACCTCTCCTTCTGTTGTGCCGGCGGATACAACCGAACAGCCGAAGCCGGCCCGCGCCAAGAAGCCTACCGGCATGGCTGCATTGGTCCTGAATGGCATCTGCATCTCGGAAGACGAAACCTATTGCCTGATTAATAACCAAATCCTTGAGGTCGGCGATAAGATTGCGGGGAATATCATTACTCGCATCTCTGAAGATGAAGTGGAATTAAACGCGGAAGGAAATTCGTTTGTCTTGTCGACTAACCTGCGCTAGCGGGTAATTCGTTTTGCAATCACATCATGAATTAACCTTAAGGGGATATTCTGCTTGATCGCGGTTCTCCCGATATCCTTAAGCAAAACCAAGCGGTTATTCCGGCCGATGAATTTCTTGTCAAAATAATGGGCCTTGATTATCTCAGCCGGACGAACGCCGGAAATCGCTGTCGGAAGCCCCATTCGGGTAATAAGGTCTTCGATGCGACAGCGCACTCCTGAACGCAGCAGGCCTAAACGCTCACTAATATCGGCGGCGCATAACATACCGAGGGCGACCGCCTCGCCATGAGTAACCCCGCTAAATCCCGCAGCCGCCTCGATCGCGTGGCCGATAGTATGCCCGAAGTTCAAAACCGTCCGTATACCCTTCTCTTCTTTCTCATCCCCGGAAACAATTTTAGCTTTGATCGCGCAAGAACGGGCTATAAGCGATATAATAATGCTCTCCGGAAATGATTTTACCGGCCCGCTTTGCCCGCTTAAAAAATTAAACATATCCCGATCCTTAATCAAGCTATATTTGATCACTTCGGCCAGGCCGCTTCTGTACTGGCGTTCGTTTAAAGTAGCTAAAAGATGCGCGTCAACCCAGACCAGGCAAGGCTGATAGAATGAGCCGACTAAGTTTTTGCCTTGCGGCAAATCCACGGCTGTCTTTCCGCCGATACTGGAATCAACCTGGGCCAAAAGCGTGGTAGGGATCTGGACAAAAGGGATCCCGCGCTTATAGATGCTGGCCACAAAGCCGGCTAAGTCGCCGACGACGCCGCCGCCAAAGGCGATGATCGCCACAGGATCGCCGCGGTATTTAACGACTATATCCTGAATAACCGCCTGGGCCATGGCCAGGCTTTTACTCTTCTCGGTATCCGGGATTAGTCTCCACGTCGCGGTAATTCCGGCCTTGCGTAAAGTCGCGGCGAGCTGGATTCCATAGGTCTTTTTTAAGAACGAATTGGAAATGATGTAGGCGTTTCTCGGAAGCCCGGAACGGGCGCAATAATGCCCCAGTAAATTCAATATTTTTGACCCGATATAAATTTTATAAGAACGCTCTTTTAAATTTACTTTAATAACCCGCATGGATTTACCTTAGGAATATCCGCAATATCGCGGTTACTATCGGCCACAAGATTACGTCCGTAGCCCCCACAGCAACTAAGCCCATAATAATAAAGAAACCAAAACGCTCAATCCGCATATACTGTTCGGCTGCCTGCGCCGGCAAAAGCCCATAGACTATCCGGGAACCGTCCAACGGCGGAATAGGCAAAAGGTTAAACACGGCCAGGACCACATTGATCACCGTAAAATACTGCAACATATAAGTCAAGAGCGTTTCCGAAGATAATATCCTTAACGATAAGCCGGCAGCTGCGGCAACGATTAGATTGGCGCATGGCCCGCTGGCCCCGATCCAGATAATATCCCGTTTAGGATTACGCAAAGCCTGATAATTAATCGGGACCGGCTTAGCCGCTCCGAAGATAAACCGCCCGCCGGTAGAAAAATAGAGAATTATCGGAAGCAGAACAGTACCAATAGGATCAATGTGGGCTAAAGGATTAAGGGTCAGGCGGCCGCGGCTTTTGGCAGTCTGATCACCCAGCTTATAAGCTACCAGGCCATGAGCAAATTCATGAAAAGTCATAGCGATAAGCAACAATCCGAATTGTATGAGCAGTTGGGTTATATTGATCATTCCCGGGTATCGCTGGCGACTTCAATCGTAGCAACGTCAATAATCGGGTATTTTTCGCGGGTATCCGGAAGGATGACTCCGGTAACAATGGCCGACCGATGGGTCAAGCTCTCTAAGTTTTCGGTCCGGCCTTTAAGCAGGTAGGTTTTTTTATCTGAAGTAACAATCTTATGCGAAGCCCGGCGCTTAAAGACCCGGCCGTAAGGCAGGATCTTGCCCTGAATAGATATCGGCGTTTCCGGTACCGTCTGGGTAAGCTGCGCTTTTTTTTCGGTAATCACCGGCTGCGCCGCCGGAACTGCTTCAATTAACGCTACCGCAGCCTCGGGCGCTGCCGCGGCCTCCCGCACAAAAAGCTTATGCACATATCCGGTAGTCGAATAGACCGGTTCAATACGGGCCCAATCCCCGGTTGACCCCAGCAAATACACCACTTGATTCTCGCTCACCTTACCGATTACCGGGGTAGATTCCGACGGGCCAAGCCGAACATTAACCCTCTGGGCACTCACCTTAGCCGTCCGGTCAGTAACGGATTCAAGTAAATCTTTCTTGATATACGCGGGGGCATTCTTCGGCAAGCGTACTTTATACCAATCGTAAGCCTGCGCCAGAGCCTCTAAGCGCTGTCCTTTAAAAGCCGTGCAGATTACCGCCGAACTGACTGTGGCGTCAGCGCGGATATTGATATTATCCTCTTTGACTTCCAGGTCAACCGGAAAATGTTCCTGCGGCGCTGCCGAAGCACAGTTTCCCAACAAAAAATAAGCCGCGCATATTAGGCAAAATCTTAAGCGCTTCATCTACTTCTTTTCAGCGCCTTTAGCTGCGGCCTTAGGAGTTTCCTTAGCGGCCGCTGCGCCGGCAGCGGGAGCGCCGGTAGTTTCAGCGGCAGTCGTTTCCGCCTTTTCGGCTTTTTCTTTCTTGATCTTGATCCGAATGGTCTTTATCTTAGGAAGACGATAGACATCATCGCCTTCTTTCCATTGCTCTTTTTCAGCCATGATGCGGATGCGTTCCGCCCGCTTCAGAACCGACCTTTGTTTTTTAGATTTGTCAGCTGCGTGTAATGACGGATGAATAGACATGTGGTTATAGCCTCCTTATAATACAATCGTGATATCGTTTTTTAAGCTGCGATAGCATTGATTGCGCGGTTGTTTTAGTAGTATACGTTCCGACATACAATACCGAATATTTACCTTTCTTCAGCACATAAGCCTGAAGTCCTTTTTTCTTCAGCGCCGCCGCTTCCTTTTGCGCCTGCTGCAGGCCTTGATAACTAGCCAGCTGAATGGCGTAGCCGCCCTGGAGGATGTCCGGTTTAACCGGAGTCGACGCGGGTTTCGGGGCTTGAACTGGCGCCGCAGTAACCGGCTGCTTGAGCGGCGCGGCTTGCGGCACAGCCGCTCTCTGCGGCAGCAAAGGCGCCGCGGTTTGCACAATCGGCATAGCAATTCTCTTACCCTGCTCGATACCGAACGAATACGCGGCCAAAGCGGTAATAATAAAACCGATAATTATAAGCAATGTCCTCTCGTAAAGGCGCAGATAACCGATAAAAGCCGCAGACTTACCGGCGCTCGTCCCTACCTGGCTGGCAGCTCCCGAGAACAACTCCAATTGACTGCGGCTTGGCTCCTGCATGATCATTAGTATACCCTCGCTACTTCGTGTATTGCAAGTATTTTTTTAGCTTTCCTTGCTTGACCACGCGCATGAACCCTTCGACCACCTTGGGATCAAATTGGGTCCCGCTTTTCTTCTTTATCTCCTTAATCGCCGAATTGACATCCATGCGCTCACGGTAGGGACGGCCGTAGACCATTGCCTCAAAGGCATCGACCACAGCCATGACCCGCGCCCCCTGGGGTATCTGGTTCTTTTTCAGGCGCGCCGGGTATCCGGAGCCGTTATACCGCTCATGATGATGCATAATAATCGGGATAGCCGGACGCAAAATCTGCAGCGGCCGCAGGATCTGCGCTCCTTTTAAGGGATGAGTGCGAATAATTTTATACTCCTGAGGAGTCAATTTCGTGGTTTTAGTCAGAATTTCCAGCGGGATATCGACTTTTCCCGCGTCGTGCAGGAGGCTGGCGTATTTAAGACTATCAATCTGCTTCTGATCCATATGCATCTGCTCGCCGACCGCGGTCACCAGACGGCTAAAATACGGCGAGTGCGCGTATTCCTGAGGCACCCGGATATCCAACAGGGAAACCAGCGATTTGATACTGCCGACAATTATCTTTTGCTGTTCATCATATAACTGCAGATTCTTTATCCCCACGGTGACTTGCTCGGAAACAGTGGTGAACATCTCATGGTCCAAATGATCGAACGGCGGGTCATGCTGAGCGCGGCGCATTACGATCAGTCCGATGATATCATCTCCGATTAACGGCATAGCCAATAAATGCGAATTCTTGACCGCGGTGGTAGTCTTGATAATTTTTCGCTCGAGACGGTCGGTAATCAACGTCTTCTTATCCACGCAATATTTCTTGCCTTCGCGGGTAAGGCATTTGAAAAGCGAGTAACGTTTGCTGGGATCCAAGATCAGCATCTGGCAATTACGGGCCGCGAAAAGCTGGCAGACTAATCTGCTCATTCGCGTAACCAGGTCATTTAACTCGAAGGTCGAATTAACTACGCGGTACACGCTGTGCAAAGAAGACAACAACGTCTTATACCTTTTCGTATGGGTCAAATAATTTCTTGTACTCATCTAAGGCGTACCTATCGGTCATTCCGGCGATGTAATCACAGACTACCCGCCGAACGCCGTCCTGCGTTAAACGCTTAATTACCTGGGGCGGCAGTTGTTGAGGGTTATCCGCGTAAACGGTAAAAAGATCTTGAATAAAACGCTTAGCCTTAGCGCTCATCCTGGTTACGCGGTAATGATGATACAACCGCTCCATCAGAAACGCCCGTAGCGGCCGGCGCAGCTTCTGCATCCTGGGGCTAAAGGCAATTATCTTCGCCGGGCATTTACGCACATCCTGATAAGATTTTAGCTTATATTTACGGATGTTCGCCTCGGTCGCCGCCAGTAAATCCGTTACCTGCATGTCAATTAACGCGCGGATAATCAGGTATTTCCGGCGCTCGGGTTCTATTATAGCATACTTTTGGGAAATATGGGAATAAACATTCTTCCAGATATCAAGTTTAGCCAAATCCGCTTCCTTGATCAAACCTGAAGTCAACCCATCGTCGATATCATGATTATCATAAGCGATCTCATCGGCAATATCCACCAGTTGGGCTTCGAGGACCGGAAATTCATCCGGCGCAAACTCCTTGAGCCGGCCGGCCTTATCAAAATCCGAGGTGTGTTTAACTATCCCCTCGCGAACTTCCCAAGTAAGATTCAGGCCGTTAAAATCCGCGTACCGCTCCTCGAGAACATCCACCACGCGCAACCCTTGCAGATTATGATTAAATCCGCCGTAAGCAGCCATAATCTCGTTAAGGGCTTCTTCACCCGAATGGCCAAACGGGGTATGTCCTAAGTCATGGGCCAAGGCAATGGCTTCTACCAAGTCGCCGTTCAACCTCAAAGCAAAGGCGATAGTCCGAGCGATCTGAGCGACTTCGATAGTATGGGTCAGCCGGGTACGATAATAATCGCCCTCATGATTGACAAAAACCTGCGTCTTGTATTCCAGGCGCCGAAAAGCCGCGGAATGAATTATCCGGTCGCGGTCACGTTGATAGACCGAACGGTAAGGATGCTCCTTCTCTGTATGCACCCGGCCACGCGTGGAGAAACTCTTCATGGCGTAAGGGGCTAAAATTTTATCTTCGAAGTCTCTTCTTTGTTTTGGCGTAAGCACGAATCAACTCCTGATGCGCCTCTTGCAGCGACTGTGAAATCACTTTGGTATCATTAACCACCGGCATAAAATTTACATCGCCTTGCCAACGCGGAACAATATGAATATGCAAATGGCCGACCACCCCGGCCCCGGCCGTGCGGGATATATTCATCCCGATATTGAAACCGTGCGGCTTGGCAACTTTGCGCAAAAGCCCCGCGGCTGTATTCATCGCCCCGAACAAATCCAAAATCTCTTTCTGGCGCAAATTCCAGGGCTCTTTAACATGCCGCACAGGCGCCACCATTAGATGCCCGTTGGTATAAGGATAAATGTTCAACAGGCACAAAGAATGCCGCGTCCGAAAAACCAAATAATCCTTTCCTTGGGGCGCGACAGCCCGGCAAAAAATACAGCCCTTGAGCTTTGCGGCTTTGCGAACATAAGCGCGGCGCCACGGCGCCCAGAGTTTTTCCATCAGAGCTTGATAATCTTGCCTTCAACCTTATCGTTAATCTCGATTATTCCGTACGAGGTATACTGCGCAAAAACCGTATCAGTCGGGCTGCCGGGGTTAAAATATAACACTCCGTCCTTAAATTCATTAACCGGTGAATGCGAATGACCAAATATGACGATATCAACCTTATCATTCTTAAAAACCTGCTGCATGGCTTCCAGTAACCCTTGGGGCGCACCAACGCCATGGGTCAATCCGATACGGCGCCCGGCGACTTCGATGATCGCTTTCTCCGGGACCTTAGCGCGCAATTCATAGCCGTCCATATTCCCCCATACCGCCACCACTTTTTTGCAAACTTTCTTCAGGCGCTTAAGCACTTCGTCCGAACCGATATCTCCGGCGTGGATAATCATATCCACTGATTTAAAATCCTCAATTATTTGCGGCGGGATATCCGGCGCATTCTCGGGAATATGGGTATCGGAAATTACTCCTATGCGCATAATAGCACGTTAATCTTGGTCAACTTTATCCTAAACGATCACCCTGGGCCTGGAAAATAAATCGCAAATCTGATTTACCTGTTCAAGATTCCAAGTAATAACTTTTTCTTCCAGCGCCCGCAAATGAACGTTCATCTCGATCTCCTGCGTACTGATAATAATGCGCAGCTCTAATTTATTCCGGTATTTCTTGCATTCTTTCGCAAAGGCGGTAATGTCCTCTTCAGTCAAGGTATCCTGGGCCAGGGCCATAACCCACAAAGCGTCATGGGAGCGTCCCAGTAAACCCTGGCGCAGCCGAGGCGCGGTCATCTCTACCGGTTTGATTTCCCGGAATTGGGTCAGGCGCACTTTTTTACGCTCAACTTGAGCTAAATCATCCTGGAACAAGCGCAATAAATCCATCATCCGCTCAAGCAAAGGCTTACCCGCCTGGACGTGAAACTCTTGGATCATGGCTTGAATATGCTCTATAAATTGCTGCTTCTGATGCTGGGCGGCGGGAGTCAAAGATACCAGCTTTTCCTGATAGACTGCCATAAACCAAAAACTAAAAACCCGGTCATTGATAGTAAGAAAATCCCCGGTCCGGGTCAAGATATCCAATTCCAGCAAGCGGGCGGCTTTCGAGGCCAACTGCGCCCGGGTCAATTTCAAGATATGCGCAATATCCTTGATTTTAGTGTGGCCCGCGGAAATCAGCCTCAAGACCCCTAAATCCTCCTCGCTGTTGGAGAGCTCCGTAAAACGCTTGAGCCAAAGCGAGAAGCGCTGATACAATATCCCCTCAGTATCAAATAACAAATATTCTAAAACATCCGCCAGCGGCTTGGGCGACGATTGACAGACAGCGGCGGTAATGACGTTAAGGTAAAAAGGATACCCGGCGCAGAAATTCACTAAAAACCTTATCTCCCTTGATCCGATATCATAACCTTTAAACCGCGATGCCAGATATTGCTCGCAGGACTTGGTATCGAACGGCTCAACCGTAACCACTTCAAAATTACCAAACAATAATGATAATTCCTTGGCCAGAATTGAACGGGTTTTGGCAATCCGGGAACTAAGGATAATGTAAAGAGTATTCTTATGCACCATTAAAAGCTTAGACCATTCGCAGTATATATTCTTAATCCCCATGCGCTCGAGATTGGTAAACTCATCAAAAATAATCACGCAATGCTTACCGGATTCCTGATATAAATTTTCACCTAGCGACAGCAGATCCGCGAATAAAGCCGCGCTGCGGCGCTTCTGGGTACTAATCAGAATGGATCTTATCTTTTCCACCGTCTTGGGGATATAGGGAGTTGACTTTTCAATCAGGAAATTCAGGTTTTCCTGCAGCGGCCGGCCGCTATTACTTAAAAAACTATACAGAAGCGTCCCGATAAACCGCTGACTAAAGGCCTGCAGGGATTCCGGCCGGGTTTCGACATAAACCGCAATCACGCACGGATCATGCCACTGCCGCAAAATTTTCAGGATTATCGAAGTCTTGCCGACCAACTCATCACCGAGAATAGCCATATTTTGGCGGTACCCGGCCCGAAGGTCGCGCATACGCTTGGTGATCAAGTCCAGATATTGTTGACGGCCGAAGAAAATTTGGTCGTTCATGGTAAATAAAATGTTGGATTCTGGGGTACGTGGCCTTTACGAATCTCGAAATGCAGATACGCTTCCCGGTTTCTTCCGGCGCGGCCGACTTTGGCAATAACACTGCCCCGTCGCACTACGTCTCCCACCTCGACCAAGACTTCCGAATTCCGGGCATACACCGTAGAAAAACCATCTCCATGATCAATAATTACGGTCTTGCCGTATCCTTTAAGATTCGGCGCATAAAATATCACTTTTCCGGAGCGGGACGCGGCAACATCATAGGATGCCTGGGGCTGGATATTCAACCCTTTATTAATCATGTCGCCAAGGCTCTGGCCGTAGCGGCAAATAATACTGCCTTTAACCGGCCAGGCGAAATCTTCATCTGAAGTTTTCTTATAGGCCGGCAGGGCATATACTACCGGCCGGGCAGCCGCGCTTTGGGCTTCTCGGGGGATAAGCAACAACTGACCGACTTCGATGTTGGTTACATCGGCAATGCGGTTAAAAGCAGTCAACTCATCCAAATCAACGCCATAAATTTTGGAGATCCGCCAAAGAGTCTGGCCGCGCTCAACTCGGTGATACTGCATTCCGGCGGGGGGCACCGGATTCGCCGCTATAATTGCGGCCGGATGTGTGGGCGCTGTCGCGCAGCCGGATAGGATTAAAATGAACAATATAACCAAACTGTATGTTAACTGCATATGCGTTCTGTGCAATGTGTTAAGTTTAATGTGTAATGTGCCAGATTTTACTAAATATAACAGCGGGTGAGGGGAATCGAACCCCTATATACAGCTTGGGAAGCTGTCATTCTGCCACTGAATTACACCCGCGTCGCTCGCTATAGCTTTGTCAATAGTGGTTAAGTAAACCAATTTGTAGTGATTTACTTATTTAATGCTTTTTTATCTTGGTAATGACGCTCGCTCCCCAGAGGGGAAACCAATGGTTTCCCCTCTGGCGTTCGCCGCGCGAAAAAGGGGACGCTCACTGTCACCCCTTCCTTCAATCAAAAGACTCTATCTTTATCTGTTGTCCGCCTTACGGCGGACATTGTTAAAAACCAGCTCGTTCGCTGCTTGCGTCTTATAAACTTGCGTCTACTTGCGTCCTGCGTCATGCGTCTTAAATCCGCCTCTATTGTTCTACTCCTTAGCGCGTGCATTCATCAAACATCTTAATCGAACAAAGCTGTCCGCACATTGTACAGACACTGGACTCTTGAGGTTTCGAGGAGCGGCGATATTGCCGGGATTTTTCCGGGTCAATAGCCAATGCGATCTGTTTTTTCCAATCGCGCGCTCTCCGGGCGAGCGACATCTTCCTGTCCCATTCCAAGGCCCGGTTTCCGGACTTGACAATATCCGCGGCGTGCGCGGCAATGCGCGCGGCCATCACCCCCTCTTTGACATCTTCAATCGTAGGATGCCTCAAATGTTCCGCCGGGGTTACATAACATAAGAAGTCCGCCCCTTCACTGGCGGCCACTGCACCGCCGATAGCCGAAGTTATATTGCCAAGGAGCGCCTTTCTACGTGTTGGGGCCTTTAGTGACTGATATTGCTCCCGGATATGACCATATAA
>JBFZAQ010000085.1:0-10140 GCA_041308885.1 Candidatus Omnitrophota bacterium
ATATACCCTAACACTGCGGGAGCGATACCAAAGGCGACCACATCGACCAATGAATCTAACTGCTTGCCAAATTCGCTGGCAGTCGAATTCAGGCGGGCGATCTGACCATCTAGGCCGTCAAAGGCCACCGATAGAAGGATCGCCCAGCAAGCCAGCGTAAAATGGCGCTCAAGCGAGAAAATAATCGAAACAAACCCTCCCAGCAGACTTAATCCCGTAATTAAATTCGCCACCTGCCCCATCAACATTATCAAAGCTTTCCTCGCGATAGAACCCGATAAAAACAAAACCCGGATAAACCAATGATAAATACCCACGACAAACAGAAGAACAAAACTCCGGCCCAATTCATCGTAATTGCTCCGCTTGACTCTTTTTCCGACGCCAGGCTATCCGCACGAGCACCGCCAACACCACAAACATAACTGCCAATCCAATACGAGTACTTAGAATATAACCTCTTAACTCTGGCCGAACGTTTTTCATCAATATTACCGGCAGCCACTCCTGCCACAACCACATGCCTAAAATAGAAAATAAGAACAAAGGAGTAACATATTTGATAATTATCTTGTAAATCCGGGGTATGCGCAGATCCGCGCCCCGGTGTATCTCATCCCAGGCTTTCTCCATTCCGAAAACCCAGACAAAAAGAATGACTTCGATTGTCGCAAAGACGACCAGAAAGAATGTCCCGCCCCAGAAATCCAGCTCATCGATAACGCCTTTCCCCAGAAAGAAAACGACGCCGTGACAAAGGATAAAAGCAACAACCGCCAAGATACTTACCGCCGACTTGCGGCTAATATCAAACTCGTCTTCCAAGAATGCGATCGCCGGCTGGGCCAAGGAAACCGAAGAAGTGACACCGGCTAGAAAGAGCAAAAAGAACCAAAAAAAACCAAACACCCGCGCTAAAGGAATCTGGTTTAAAACTAAAGGCATAGTCACAAAACCCAGATTAAACACTCCCGAGCGGGCAATCGATTGAATATCCACCGGGCCAAAAAAAACAAAGGCTGCCGGGATAACAATGCTGCCGCCCAGGATAACCTCAGCCAACTCATTAGTACTGGCCGCGGTTAAACCCGATAAAACTACATCATCACCTTTTTTTAAATAGCTGGCATAAGTAAGTATTACTCCAATACCAACGCTAAGGGTAAAAAATATCTGGCCCGCGGCTTCCAACCAGACCTTAGCCGATTTCAGCGCCGAGAAATCCGGATTCCAAAGAAACCCAAACCCGTTACCGATATTCCAGTCCGGCCGGGCCGGATCAGGCGTCCCCAGGGTTACAACTCTGACTAATAAAACGATGCCGAAGATAAATAAAAGCGGCATCGCCCATTTGCATAATCTTTCGATGCCGCCTTTAATCCCGTAATAAATTACCCAAATGTTCAACCCGAAAGCAGCCAAAAAGAATAAATACGCCGGGGCGATTCCACTAAAGAATTGATTCTTCTCCAGCCCTTGGAAACCGCGCAGGAACTGCTGCATTGAAGCCTGATCGCGCAAACCCGCGTATTTTCCGCTTAAGGCAAAGTAACTATAAGCCAGTGTCCAAGACTCAATATAGGTATAATAAATAAAGATAACCAGCGGCCCAAATATACCGATTACCCCAAAATACTTGATAAACCGGTTCTTCTGCCAAATACTATGGAAGATTCCGGGGGCAGTCCCATGCCCAAAGCCGCCCCCGTAACGGCCCAAAGTCCACTCTATCCACATCAACGGAATCCCCAATAACAGCAAAGAGATAAAATAGGGGATCATGAACGCTCCGCCGCCATTAGAGGCAGCCTTGGCCGGAAAACGCAAGAAGTTTCCTAGGCCGATGGCTGATCCGGCCACCGCCATAATAATACCTAAACGTGAACCCCAATTATCGCGGATTTTGGATTGCTTCATAAAGTCAAACGATAAACATATTGTAAGCGCAAAGAATAGTTTAGCTTAGAATTATTATATCTAGGCGGGATGAATCTGGCAAGAATAAAAATGGTAATTGAACGGCTTTAAGCAAAACCACTATCTAAGGAATGTTGTCTTCAAAATAATCTTTGCTGATAAATCTCCAGCTATTGGTGGCAAACCCCAAAACCGCCTCAAAATTCGCGGGGGTAGCCTGGGGAAAACGGTCATCATAATCAATCTTCAACGAAGAACTGTAACCGCCGCGCCTGGCCCCATTGCCCCTTAAATCTGCATCATTGGGAGGATAATAAGGAGACGTTCGCCGGTAATTCCAGGAGCTTTCATTGGGCGCTAAAGCGGCAAAATATTCATTATCATAATTAGCATCATACGGATCATAAAAAGTCAAAAATGAGCCGACAACCTTTCTCGTGGCTTGAACCTCCTGATTGCTGCCGTTTAAATAATACCAGTTTTCCAAGCTGGAATCAAGATCCTGGCCATAAGGGGATATAAATAAAGAGTTATAAGTATATGACTCTTTGTCTACCCGGTTAACCGGAGTAATGCCTTCAGACAGATAATCAGCCTGATGACTCTCCATCTCCGACTTAACCCAAGCCCGAGTAGAATCATTCATGCCGTAATAATATTGATAAACCTGGTCGCCGTACTTAACATCAGTAAGCCCGGCATTAATCCAAGCTCCATCTTTTAAAACCGGGTCACCCTCCTCCTGAAGATATCCGGTAATATTACCTTCGGTATCTTTAGCCACCTTAACATAAATATAGGGGAAATCCGGATAAACCGCCAAATCAGGAGATTCTTGAGGATCGATAAAGGCATTGGACAAAGTATAAATTCTCTTCATCGTAGCAATATTGGAAAGTTTCCAGGAGTCGGAGCTGGTATTGTAATCACCTTTAAGATAAATGCTCTCTTCGCCGATGACGGTAAAAACTGCCTTTTTCTCTCCATCGTTTACTCCAGGAAGCGTGCCGGCATTCGATAACCGCAGAGGTACCGCGGAATAGATCATGCCGTTAACCGGGGTAACGCCTAATTCCGCCATTTTTCCAACGTCAATATCAATCAAGGTTACGGCCTGATTGGTCTTCCAATTATAAAACGACACCTTCTTAGCTACTTCACCGGCTTGATTTAAAGCCGCTACTGTAGCGTCGATATCGGAAATATATAATCCGTTACTTTGAGCTTTCAGCTTATAAGTGCTATCAGCACCGAATAATTTACCCAAACTGGGCGACTTTCGAGAAACCTCCGCTCGCAAGGTTCCTTCCACATCATTGCTGGAAAGTAAACCTAAATAATCCTGAAAGGCTGATCTTTGCTTGCTGGCGTCAAAAGTATTAGTAGTCCAGCTGCTCGAATTATTAATATCGCTGCCATAAGAATAGTCTTCGAAGAATTCGGAGTTGGAGTCACCGTCAGAAGAAGCGTAAGACATCTTATCATAATAAGAAACTTCCTGCGTTAGTGGTGAGCCCTTGGAGGATCCGCGGTTATAAACCTGCTCTTTAATCTTATAATCTTGGCCTTTAACATAAGAAGAATTCTGATTTGCATAACAATCATTATCAGTACAGCGCGCGCCCTGGGCGTCATTTTTAATATACCGCCACCCTTCCGCGCTCTTACATCCGGCATCTCCGGAAACGCATTTCTCGGTAGCATAAAAATCTACAGTTTGCTCAGCAGTATTCTTATTATAATACTTACTACTCCAATTGTACTCTTCAGGCAAAGATCCCGGGATCTGAAACCAGGTATCAGTATTCACTGTGCCGTCTTTAAAGGTTGCCGGACGAAAGTGCACGTCATGCTGATAATAACTACCGTACCCGCCGTAAGAACCATAAAGAGAATTATTCTGATTGTAGATGTTCATCACTTTGGCGGCTTTACTTAAACCTTGATATCCGATATTGCCGTCTTTACGCAAATAATTAGAATATCTTTCATCATTATTATATGGTGAACCCCCCCCTTGCCGGCCATAAAACATAGTCTCATTTCCTCTCCAGGCCAGCGGCTTAAAGTAAGAATGACCCCACGATCCTCCTAACCACTCGCCGTAAGTGTCAAAGTTTAAAATAAGAGTACCATCGCTCCTAGTGCTCCAATAACGATAGGGGCCGGGAACAACCGCTTCATCGGTAGTAGTATTTGTGTGGACAGTTAAACCCGGCAACGGCGCCATTCCGTCGTTGAGGCCGTCCAGGGCGTCAAGATAATGCGGGGCAGGATATTGATAACGCAGACCGTAACGGATAGTACCGGAAGCGGTCAATTCAGAAATATTATTAAATCTTAGGCCGTTACCGGTGGGCTTAAATTCCATATTGCCATTGGTATGAACCTTTCCTCCTTTACAATCATATAACCTATCGCCGTAAAAAATCATAGACTGATTTGAAAAAAGAACATACTGATACATCGGTAAAGGAGCATAGACATACTCTATATACTTAAGATCCCGAGGATCTAATTCGGTACCGCTGAAACCCTCGGCATAAATGGTGATACTACCGTTATTATTATGAGCGGCGGCGGCAAAATGATAATCTTGCAACCTATACAAGCCGTCTGGTCCGATAGAAGCACCTGATAAACGACAGATTGAATCATAAAAAGTATTATCGACGTCGGTATCCCAGGCATTGGCAAACGGGGCATGTAACTCTTCCCAAGAGCAAGCGATACGCGCCGCTTCCAAATCATACTGCACTTGAAAAGAATTCTCAAAACGCTGTTGAAAGTTAAGATTCTGGAAGTAACTATTCGTGCTCAAAACCACCATGGAAAACACCATCATCAGCACAAACAGGCTCATAATCAACGCCACGGCCTTCTGTGACCCTAGTAATCTCATCTGAACCTCCCTAAACAAAGTATAACACGGCCAAATAGCGTCCGCAAGCCTAAGACGAAAAAACTAATTCTGGCATCTAACACTAATCGTAGTATTTAGAGTAGCCGCAAGACCGCCGGCCAAGCCTTCTTCTATCGGCATCGTAAAAACTAATTGCAAGCGGTAATGGGGCGCGCTGAAGGCATCCACAAAAAAAGATTGTAGATGTTCCCCCACCACCTGTTCTTCCTGTACGAATAAGCCGGCATTTAAAGACTGCCGCACCAGCCGATTATCTCTCATTAAGTAACGGATAAAATTATTTTCGGTATCACCATCGCCCCACAGAATATCTCCTCCTGTTGATCTGCGCATATCCCCTTGGGCATCAACCAGCGGTATACAAAATCTTATGCTCTGCCGGTCAGTCGTTAAAAAAACCCGTGAAGGTGTAGACATCATGAGCTCGCGGTTTATTTGTAATGAGGCTTGCCGGGCGACAGCTGCTAACTGAATCTGAGCGGAAGTTTGCGCCCAAGGTATACGTCCGGATCCGACAGTAGAAGACAGGAGCATAATGATTACTGCCAATATCCCCATAGACACCATAACTTCAATTAACGAAAATCCCCGCCGACGCGTCATCATTTTTGCATAATCAGAGTCTTCAGAGTAACCGGCGAAATAATCTTCCCGCCTACCTCTTCCCCTCCGATTAACCTATTGCCGACACGATACCAAACAACCAATTCCAACTGTAATAAATCCGGAATGAGATTCTCATCCGGATCAACATCCTTGCTATAACGCAGTCTCTGCACATAATACACGCAATGAAACCCGGAGCCTGTAAACTCCTGAGATAAAACAAGAGTCTGTGGCTTAGGCTGCTGACTTTGAGGGTCATAAGCATATCCGTTAAAAGGAGCAGTAGTAAAAAAGGGGTACTGTTTAATTATTTCCATCTGTTCCCTGGCTAATTCCCAGGCCCGCACAGAGCCAGAAGATGTCTGCACGGCGATAAACAACTGCGGATAAACCATAAAAACTGCCCCTAACCCCAAGGCAACAATTAACAAGGCCATCATAACTTCTACTAACGTTACGCCTTTTTTTCTCATGCTTCACCTCTTACTATTAAGTGTACCATATTTTAGGCCTTAAGGTCTCAAATCGCTTTTGGACTCTTCCAGTGCCAAGGATATCTTGGCGGCCATGGACTCTTGAGTATAACTGCTTGGCGAAGCAATCTCCAGCTGGGTATGGGTTGAATCGACGATCTTAAAAAATATCCCGACCGGCGTAGTGTCAAGATCCGATACGTACAACGCCAACATTCCTTTTGGTTGGTCTCGGCGGTAAATATAGGATCCCAGGGATTTAAGCGCTTCCTCCGTCTTCTTGAAGCACTCATCATACTCGTATTCTAAAGTCTTAACTACCGCCGTCGGCCGCGCGGCCTCGATCTCCTGGGTTGAAATACCCGCGACCTGCTTCAAGCTTTCTTTAATACCCGCGCATCCCGCAACCATGCCGGCGCTTAACAACAAACATAATATAATCAATGCCCTTTTCCCGTAAGACATCCCACCTGCCTGCCGGCAGGCAGGCGTCCTTACATCCCACGTCCCACGGAACTGACAATTCCTATTAAGTTCTGACATCTTTGTGCCCATATCTCTCCCCTTCACTGTTTAATTAAATCTTTGATCTTCGCTAACTGCCTGCGGGTCTCCTCTTCACCCCGCGCCGCCAGTTCCGGCGCGCGGTGCAACTCCAGCCAAAATAATCCGGCTACGTTAGGATGCAAAAGCACATCGGCAAACCGGGCCTCCTGCTTCTCCAGCTCCGATTGCATCAGTTCAATACTGCTAAAGATTATATTTAGTATATTCGTTCTTAAGCGATTTCTCAAGAAACTTCTTAGGTACCATGACTTCTTCGCGGCAGCCTGCTCTTGGGCGTATTTTTGCTGCAGGCAGAGGATATCCTCATGACTGGGGGTGACATTGACTCCGATAATCTTCTTAATCCCCATTTTAAACAGCACATCCGTCGGAAGAGGATTAATGACTCCGCCGTCCAGCAGGATATCGTCTTTGCGGCCAAAAGGCATGAAGACTCCGGGCATGGTACAGCTGGCCATGATCGCCTCAACCAGAGGGCCGCTGTCAATCACCCGGGCTTCTTTTCTTTTTACATCGGTGGCGATGATCTTTAGCGGCAGGCGCACGTCTTGAAAGGTCATGGCCCCAAAATATTTCTTTAGAAACCGGCGCAATTTATTCCCCTTAATAAACCCCATAAAAGGAAATGTCAGGTCAATGATGCTCCAGATATATTTCGGCTCTTTGAACTCACTTTTCATAATCTGAAGTATTTCCCCGCTGGAGCGTCCCGTGGCCCAAAAAGAAGCGATCACCGAACCGATGCTTGACCCGGAAATGACATCAATGGGAATGCGTTCCTCTTCGATAACTTTTAAAACCCCGATATGACAAAAGCCATAGGCCACGCCCACCCCTAAGGCTAAACCGACCAAGCAATCTCCCACATCCCGGGCAATCCGACGGACCACCCGCGCGTACGGTGAATCCGGAGCATCCAAGACAAAACGCTCGGATCCGCCGGCGTCTTCCTGCGGTAAAGTAGCAAAAATTTCATGATCGAGAAATCGCCGCTGTAAAGCCGGCTTCAGCCGCGATGCCCCGTATTCGTTAATCACCACTTTAATCTTGCCCGGCGCAAATCCGAACTCTCCGGTCAGCCGGCGCACCAAATATGAGGTCCGGCGTAAATATACTTCCTGCGGGCTGGTCAAAATATGCACGCTATCCGACTGGTGCAGTAAAGAGAGTACCGGAGAATCCACCTCCAGCGGGACATCTAAAATTACATAATGATAATCATTTACTAGAAGCGACAGCGCCCGGACCAATCTTTTGATCCAGATATCATCGCGGGCGGCATTACGCAAACACAAACAATCAATACCAAAATTAGTCTTATGTACCGCGGAATATAGCTGGCCCGAAGAATCAAACGCGGAGAGAAAAAGCTCGCCGCCATCGCCGGCCAAAGAGAGTTTCCCGGGCAAGCTGTGCGCCCGGCTGCCCAGAGCCATTTCCACCACTACCACCTTCTTCTTAGTCTCTTGAGCCAACCCCAACGCCAAATTAAGCGCGTAGCTGCTGGTCCCCGCGCGCTCCGACGAGCTGATTACCGCGATAACCGTACTTTCGAATACCACCTTCTGATGGATGTCTTTATCTTTAAGCCGGCGGGAAAGAGTCTGGCTCAAATGCACCGCAAGCGCCGGGATGCGCTTGATGACCGAATCAAAATCGGCCTTAGTGATCATTAAAAAATGACAGTCATTAATGGCTTCGGCAGTAACTGAATGCGCCCCAGCGGTCAAAAGAGAAATAATACCGAAATAATTACCGCGGTGCAGATATTCCAGGACTGTCTTACGGCCGCTGGTATCGCTGGTATAAATAACAACTCTTCCGATAATAAGGATATAAAAGGCATCGGCAGGCGCACCCTCTCGATAAATAACCGCCCCCTTGCGATATTCGACGATCTCCGAACGCTCGCAAATAAACGCCCGCTCTTCGGCCGAGAGCGCCGCAAATAAAGAAATGTCCTCTAGGAGAGCGTTCTTATCCAGATATTCCATCGTCAAGTGAATTACTCCGGCAGATCTCGGCAAACATCCGCGCGCTCTGGCGAATAGTGCGAATGCCGGAGGAATAATCAACCGCAATCAAGCCAAAGCGGGGGCCGAATCCTTTATCCCATTCAAAGTTATCCAATAGCGACCAATAAAAGTAGCCTTTAATATTCACCCCCTGATCCAGGGCCTGTTTAACCCGCAGCAGATGCTGCTGAATAAAACTTGAGCGCTGGGCATCATCCTGCGCGCAGATACCATTCTCCAGAATAATCACCGGCAAAGCGTAATCTTTCAGCCGCATTAATAACTCATAGAGCCCTTGCGGATAGATCTCCCAGCCTAAAGAATTAGTCGGCAAGACCTGGTGCCGGACACAAGCCTGGGTGGCGATATTCTTAAGGGTTAGGCGGGACAGATGGATTAGCTGCCGGGTATAATAATTTAAGCCGATATAATCCAACGACCGGTGCGCGATAAGCCGGTTAAGAAAAGCAAAATTAAAAAGACGGTCGCGCAGAGCCGCCGCCCAAAGATCCTGTAATTTAGACGTGCAAGGAACAAAAGCCTGCATATGCTGAGCAATGCTTACTTGCGGCTGCGCCAGGCCGGCTAAGCGGTAGCAGGCATGAATACACCGATATGCTTGAATATGAGCTTGGGCCAAATTTCCGGCCACGCGATAGGCCCGAATTAACGAACGGACCTGCGGCGGCCAATTCCCGACAATATAGGAAAAATAAGTATAAACAAGAGGTTCATTGATGGTTACCCAGTAAGATACGGATCGCCCCAGCGCCTTGACTACATTTTGCACGTAGCGGACAAAATAATCCGCGGCTTTGCGGCTCTCCCACCCGCCGAGCCGGGAAAACCAGGCCGGGTTGGTAAAATGATGCAGGGTTACAAACGGCTCCAGGCCGCGCTGACGCAGCGCGTCCGCCACCGCCCGATAATGTTCCAGCTCCTTCTGGTCAAAGACGCCCTCGCGGGGCTCAATTCTGCTCCATTCAATGGATAAACGGTGAGCATTATGCTGCAGCTGCTTGGCTAAATCAAAATCCTGGGCGTAGCGCTGGTAATGATCACAGGCCAACCCCGAATGTTCTCGGCCGGTACGCTGCTCCCATTCCCACCAATCAGAGTTAACATTGTTGCCCTCGACCTGATACGCCGATGTCGCGGCCCCCCAGAAGAAACCGTGCGGGAATACCATCATAGCCTAGATTATAACATTACTAATTGAAAATCCCAGCAAATTGTTAATCTGCTGGGATTTTCAACGCCAATTGAATAATAACGCGCTCAACTAATGATTTACGGCATCAACTGCACTCTCCAGATGCTTGCTTAACGCATCCCAAGTTATCGGCCCCACCTTACCGTCGGCTTTCAGATTATTTGCCTTCTGAAACTCTTCGGTCGCCTTCTTGGTCATCGGCCCGATTTTACCGTCAACTAACCCGGTATAATAACCGGCGTTCTTTAAAGCCAACTGAATCTCTTTGACCGAAGGCTGATATGGCCCTTGCGGCGGTAAAGGCTCTAAGGAAGACGAGCTAGGTTCTGCCGGCGTCTGAGCATTTTGAAAATTAGACTCATCTGCCTGTGAATCAACCGTAACTTTCGCGTCGGAAGACAAAGCGCTTAATGTCTCCATGGACAT
>JBFZAQ010000086.1:0-3861 GCA_041308885.1 Candidatus Omnitrophota bacterium
GCCACGCCATAAAAACCAGATTCGGGGTTGATCGCCCAAAGCGAACCATCAGAGTCAACACGCATCCAAGCGATGTCATCGCCGACTGTCCAGATCCGGTATCCTTTCCTCAGTAATCCTTCCGGCGGGACCAACATAGCCAGATTAGTCTTTCCGCAAGCGCTGGGGAAAGCCGCGGCAATATACTCGACGTGGCCATTAGGCTCTTCAATACCCATAATTAACATATGCTCGGCCATCCACATCTCTTGACGGGCAATATAACTGGCGATGCGCAGGCTTAAGCATTTCTTGCCTAAAAGCACATTCCCGCCGTATCCGGAACCAACGCTCCAGATCGTATTGTCCTAGGGAAAATGGATGATCAAACGTTTATTAATATCCAATTGGGCCTTGGAATGTAGGCACTTGGTAAAATCGCCTTTTTTCTCCAACTGACGCAATACCGCCTCCCCGACCCTAGTCATAATCGCCATATTCAAGACGACATATCGGGAATCGGTCAACTCTACGCCGATCTTGCTAAAGGGCGAACCCACCGGACCCATGGAAAAAGGAATAACGTACATAGTCCGGCCTTGCATTGCCCGGTTAAAAATTGCCTTGGCTTTCTGATAAGCCGCCCGCGGGGCCATCCAATTATTATTCGGCCCGGCTTCCCGCTTGGTCTTGGTGCAAATAAAGGTAAGATGCTCAGTCCGGGCAACATCATCGACTTTAGTCCGGTGCAAGAAACATCCCGGCAGTTTCTCCTCATTAAGCTTATGCAGCTCGCCGGAAGCTAAACACTCCTCTTCCAAATGCTTAATTTGCTCCGGCGACCCGTCTAGCCAGACGATATCATCCGGCCGGCATAGGCTGGCCATGCTATTGACCCAATTAATCAATTCCTTGCAATGAGTAGGGTATTTTTTCATAGGTTTAATAAATAGTTGTGCGCTGCGTGAACACCAGATGCGGCTTCGCCGCAAGCAGTAACCACTTGGTATAAATATTTGCGACAACAATCGCCGCAGGCAAAAATGCCTGGCCGTTGAGTCATCATATTCCGGTCGGTAATGATAAAACCGTCATTATCGACAGAGAGTATATTCTTTACACAATCGGTATTCGGTTTAATGCCGACAAAAATAAACACTCCCTGGCAGGGATAACTGGATACTTCCTTGGTCTGAACATTCTGCAGACGGGCCGACTCCACACGCTCCCGGCCTTCGATATCGCTGATCACCGTATCTAAAATAAACCGGATCTTCTCATTGCCGCGGGCCTTTTCTTCCAGGATTTTCGATCCGCGCAGCTGCTGCCGGCGATGGATGAGCGTAACTGTCTTGGCGTAAGCGCTCAAAAATAAAGCCTCTTCCAAGGCCCGGTCGCCGCCGCCTACGACTACAACATCTTTATTCTTGAACAACGGCCCGTCGCAAGTAGCGCAATAAGAAATCCCCCGGCCAGTCAAACGCCCTTCAGCCGCAACGCCAAGCTGTTTCGGTTGGGCGCCGACAGCGATTAAAACGCACCGGGCTTGATAGCTTTCGCCCGCGGTCTTAACCGTATAGGCCGGCGGAGCAGCATCCTGATCTAAGGAAATATTTAACGCCTCGCCTGTAATCAACGGCACATGCAAATCCTCGACTTGCTCTTTCATCCTGCGGATCAATTCTTCAGTGGTAACACCCCCGGGGAAACCGGGAAAATTCTCAATCGTTGGCGAGAGGATAATCTGCCCGCCAATACTAAATCTTTCCAGGATCAACGTCTTTAAACGATATCGTCCGGCGTAAATGCCGGCAGTCAATCCGGCAGGCCCGGCTCCGATAATAATCAAGTCATACATGGAATCACCTTAGAGTTGATGACTTCTTCCCACAGCCGCGCTGCTTTATAGGAACTGCGCACCAGCGGACCGGACGCAACTGCTTTGAAACCCAGCGAATAAGCTAAGTCTGCATAATCCTTGAAAATGCCCGGCGCAATAAACTCGCGCACCGGGGTATGACTCGCGGAAGGAGCCAAATATTGGCCTATGGTAATGCTTTCGCACCCGCAACCGCGGGCATCATCCAACGCCTGCCGGACTTCTTTCTTAGTCTCTCCCAAACCGACCATAAGCGAAGTTTTGGTAATTATTTGCGGATCCCGAAGCTTAATTTTACGCAACACTTCCAAAGAATCTTCATAAGAACATTGAGGTTTCAGCTGGGCGTGTAAACGCCGCACTACTTCCAAGTTGTGCCCAATAACGCTTGGACGGCTGCGCACTACAACCTCAATACTGGAAAAGGCGGCACGAAAATCGGGAATCAACAACTCAATACCTACCCGCGGATTAACCCCGCGGACCGCTCGCACTACCTCGGCAAACGCAGCCGCGCCGCCGTCGCTTAAATCATCGCGGTTAACTGACGTAATCACTACGTAAGCCAGCCTATAAGCCGCTACCGTAGCGGCAATTCTACCCGGCTCATCGCCTGAAAATGCTCCTTGCGGATCACCTTTATTGACCGCGCAAAACCGGCAGCCCCGGGTACAGGTATCCCCCAAAATCATAAAAGTAAACTCACCCCGTTTAAAGCATTCTCCAAAATTCGGACAGCGGGCTTGTTTACAAACCGTAATAACGCCTTGGGCCGCCAGCGCGCGCTGTCCGGCGATAACCGCGCGATCGGGAATCTCCTGCCTAAACCACGGAGGTAAACGCCTGCTCATTTGCGGGACCTGACAAAGACTTCACTAGACCAGTCGAATGAAACTCCCGCGGAAACAGGAAAATAACCGACAGGCAATAAGGCATAACTACAATTGCAATCGGCAAGACTCCGTTTCTGATTCGGACAATCTTTCATAAAACGCTTTCTTGCGCAGCTGCGCCAATGCTTTCTTAATTTTAAGCTTCTCCAGGATCGAAGCGTAATCCACGATTAATTTCCCCTGCAAATGGTCAATCTCATGCTGAAAGACGCAAGCCAACAGATCCTGAGCCTTGATCTCGACCGGTTTTCCCGTATCATCCAGCGCCGTTAAAGTTATTTTTTTGGCCCTGGTAACTTTAATGCAAATTCCGGGGACGCTTAAACAGCCTTCCGGATTGGTTTGCTTGCCTTCTTTTTTTATAATTACCGGATTTATCATTTTGAATAGTCCGGTGCCGATATCGGCTACAATCAGAGATTGCTGAATCCCCACTTGGGGCGCGGCTAAACCGATGCCTGAACCGGCATACATGATCCTGGACATTTGGCTTAAGATCCTGGCTTGCCCGGGGCCGACGTCTTTAACCGGACGGGCTTTCTTACGTAATACCAAATCACCGTAAATCCTAATTTTTAATTCGGTTTCGGGAATCAACTTTTACCACCTTGGCTGCGTAACTCCCAGCCTGCGTATTATCTACCAATACATAAGTTAAAATAATGACCTGATCTCCTACTGCCGCCCCGCGGGCAGCCGGGCCATTCAAACAAATGATACCACTGCCGGATTTCGCTTTAATCGCGTAAGTTTCAATCCGGGCGCCCGTGGATAAATTCAAAACTTCAACCTTTTCCCCGGGTAGAATATCGGCCTTTCGCATCAACTTCCCATCAATAGTAATACTCCCCTCATAATAAAGATTAGCTGCGGTAACCGTCGCCCGATGAATCTTGGATTTTAACATTGTCCTTACCATATCCCGCTCCAATCTACTGTAAAGCTGCAACAATTTCCTCGGCAAAATCCTTGGCCGCCGCCGGGCCATTGCCGGTAATAATTAAACCGTCACGCTCAACGGGCTTACCGGTATACTTAGCGCCGCCCAAACTCAACTGCTCGGCATCATCCACCCAAACCGTAGCCTGCCTGCCGAAAAGAACCCCGGCG
>JBFZAQ010000087.1:0-3902 GCA_041308885.1 Candidatus Omnitrophota bacterium
CGGCGCAGCATCGGGGTTCCCGGAGGCAGCCTAATCAGTATAGCCGGCATAGGCGGCCGAGATTTCGCCAGCGGTAAGTATTCTTTCGTTATCCTACCAAAATTATCAATCCTTAATCAAGAACCGTATATCGGGATATCAGAATATCGGTAGGTAGGATATCTGGAAATCAGATACCAGAATCAAGAATTTTTTTCTGATATACTGATAGCCTGATATTCTGCCTACTGGTTATCTAATATACTGATATACTTTTTTGCACTTCGATTTCCTTGAGATGCTAAAAAAAATTGCTATAATATAAATTATGAAAGAAACCGTACTGATAGTTGATGACGAAAAGGATATAGTCAGGATGCTGGACTATAATCTAAGGAAAGAAGGTTTTAAGACGATTTGCGTTTATGACGGAGAAGACGCTTTGGATGCGGCTGCCCGGCAGCGTCCGGATTTGATACTTTTGGATTTAATGCTCCCGGGGATAGATGGATGGGAAGTATGCAAAGCCCTGAAACGTGAGAATAAAACCGCGTCCATTCCCATTCTGATGCTCACTGCCAAAAGCCAGGAGGCCGATAAGATCGTGGGATTAGAGCTGGGCGCGGATGATTATGTGACTAAGCCTTTTAGCCCGCGAGAGCTTATCGCCCGGATCAAGGCCGTATTACGCCGGGTGAAAGACAAAGATAAGCTCCCTGAGGCGCTGCATATCGGCGATCTCAAAATTGACTTTGCCAAGATTGCCGTTTTGGTAAAGGACAAGCCGGTAGAGCTGACAGCTAAAGAATTTGAACTGCTTAAAACTCTGATTATTGTTAAGGGCAGAGTCTTATCGCGGGATTATCTCTTGGATAACATTTGGGGGTTTGATCAGGCTATGGAGATCCAGACCCGCACGGTAGACGTGCATATCAGGACCCTGCTCAAGAAATTAAAAAGCGCGGCCAAGCTGATTATTACGGTCAAGAACTACGGGTATAGGCTGGAATATGAAATTTAAGAGTTTTAGGCTTAAGTTGGTTATATCGTACGTCCTGGTAGTGTTATTATCTATGGGGTTTATCATTTTTTTTCTTCAGAGAAGCCTGAATAGCGATGCCTTGGCGGCTTTAAGGGGTATTGTGCTGCCGGGGTTAATTTATGGTTTGGCATCCGCATTCGTTCTGGGCTCGATGGTAGCCGCCAGTATTATTAAGCCGGTAAAGCGGATGATCAGCGTATCGCGCAAGTATGCTCAGGGTGATTTTAGCCGGCGGATCATTAAGCCTGGCGATTGCGAGCTGGGCGAATTGGCAGCGACTTTGAATACCATGGCCCAGGAAATCGAGGATAAGGTTAAAGAAGTTCAAGCTCAGAATCAGAAGCTCGCCGCTACTTTTAACAGCATGATTGAGGGGGTAATGATTATCGATGCCTCCCAGCGGGTCATTACGGTTAATCCTACTATTGAAAGAATATTTGCGGTGGCCAAAAAAAAAGTTGAGGGCAGGATATTTTTGGAAACTATTCGTAATGCTTCATTCGGGATTCTGATCAATCAGGTTTTAGGGAAGCGTATTCCGGTTTCGGCTGAAATTGCGCTTAGTCATCCTCGGCCAAGCGTATTCGAAGTTAATGCCGCGCCGATATTTGAGGCCGGCCAGATTAGCGGATGCCTGGTGGTGGTGCATGATATAACCGAAATCCGCAGGCTGGAGACCGTGCGCAGCGATTTTGTAGCCAATGTTTCCCATGAATTAAAAACCCCGCTTACCTCAATCAAGGGCTTTGTGGAAACGCTGCTTGATGGCGCTCTAGATGATCAGGGGCATAATCGTGATTTTGTGAAGATCATCCAGGGGCATGCCGAACGTTTGAGCAATTTAGTGGATGATTTGCTCTCTTTGGCCCATTTGGAATCACAGGAGATCGCGCTTGATAAACACGCCATGAATTTAAGCCAACTCTGTCGCGAGGTTGTCAGCGGTTTTAGTTCGCAGATCAAAAAAAGAAATCTGGAAATCATCAACAATTTGCCTTCAGACATGGTGGCAGCGGCCGATAGAAACAGGATGCTCCAGGTTTTGACTAATCTGGTTGATAACGCCATAAAATTCAATAAAGAAAAAGGATGGATTAAGTTAGAGGGCCGCTTGATAAACGGCAAGATTGAAATTATAGTTGAGGACTCCGGTATCGGTATCCCGCAGAAAGATATCCCGCGTATATTTGAGCGTTTCTACCGGGTAGATAAGGCCCGTTCCCGCGAGCTCGGCGGAACCGGGCTGGGCCTGTCTATCGTTAAGCATATAGTCGAGCTGCATAAAGGCGCGGTCGCAGTCGAGAGCACCGAGGGCCTGGGTTCAAAATTCTCCTTTACCATTCCGCAATAACTCCTTATATTTTACTTACATTTTACATTGGCTTCACGTGGATATAATGTGGATGGGATAAAATATTTCGTTAAATATGGCGCGGGTCCTGCCTGCTGCGCCACCCCGCCGTGCTCACTTACGTTGCGCGCGGCGGGGGCCCCGGCTACGCAGTCACCCGCGCCATAGAACTCCATATTCTAGCGGTATTTTACAGGGTGTCTATTCATGGGAGGGAACTATGTTTAGAACAATTACTTTAGCAATAGGGATTTGTTTGTTGGCGGCGAGCATGGCCTGGGCCGCGAATCAAAAGGCGATTCAGATTAAAGGGTCGGATACCATGGTTAACCTTGGACAGGCCTGGGCCGAGGAGTATATGAAAAAAAATCCGGCTGAATTTATAGCAGTTACCGGGGGGGGTTCCGGGACCGGGTTGTCCAGCCTTATCAGCGGGACTTGCGATATTGCCATGAGTTCGCGTGATATCAAGGCAAAAGAAATCAATCTCGCTAAACAGAAAGGCATAAATCCTTATGAGATCAAGGTCGCCTCGGACGGGCTGGCGGTTGTAGTTAATCCGGCTAATCCGATAAGTAAGCTTACGCTCGATCAACTGGCGGGAATATTCTGCGGCAAGATCGCCAATTGGAAAGAAGTGGGCGGGCCGGACAAAAAAATAGTTTTGCTTTCGCGGGAAGTTAATTCCGGGACCCACGTATATTTCAAAGAGCATGTTTTGCGTAAGAATGACCCCAACGGAAAAGAAGAGTTCGCCCCCGGCGCCTTAATGTTGTCATCGTCCCAGGCTATTGCCGATGAAGTTGCGGGTAATATCGGGGCGATCGGGTATTACGGCATGGGTTATATATCGGTCAAGCAAAAGCCTTTAGCCGTCGCTGCACGGGAGTCCGGTGGGTACGTGGCGCCGATTATCGAGAACGTGGTTAATGGTTCATATCCGATTTCCCGGCCGTTATTTTTATATACCAATGGCCAGCCTCAAGGATC
This sequence comes from Candidatus Omnitrophota bacterium, assembly GCA_041308885.1. Classification (GTDB taxonomy): domain Bacteria; phylum Omnitrophota; class Gorgyraeia; order Gygaellales; family Profunditerraquicolaceae; genus JBFZAQ01. The sequence goes on from JBFZAQ010000087.1 coordinate 3,363, forward strand.
AGTCAAGAAATTCGTAGACTTTGCGCTGTCTCAAGAGGGCCAGGGAGTGGTGCTCGCCACTGATTTTGTGCCGATTGTTAGTCCTCGTTGATGCGGTCGATCATTAATAGCGAGTAATTTCTGTGTAATGTTTTATGTGTAATTACACTTTACACATTACACAAAACTAGCTTATTCGTTCAAAAGTAGATGCGCAAGCTTAAAGAATTTATCATCGAGAAGCTGATTTTATTTTGCGGGTTAGCTTCGGTATTTTTCGTGGCGCTGATCTTCTTATTCCTGCTTAAAGAAGGGCTCGCGGTGCTGAAGACTACGGGCCTTTTTTCTTTTCTTTTGGGTAAAAGCTGGTATCCGATCTCCGAGCCTGCGCAGTTGGGCATCCTGCCGTTGATTTTGGGGTCGCTGATTGTCACGGCGGGCGCGGCCGTTATCTCTATTCCCCTAGGTGTCGGGTGCGCCGTGTATATTGCCGAGATCGCCCCCCGCAAATTTAAAGAAATTCTTAAGGCGGGAATAGAATTGCTAGCGGCGATACCGAGT
>JBFZAQ010000088.1:0-4507 GCA_041308885.1 Candidatus Omnitrophota bacterium
TTGTTACAAAAAAGATGCAGCGGAGTGTCCAGGATATTAAGCAATTGACAAGCGCCCTTAAGCCAAAGCGCATCATTCCGATCCATACAGATAGGCCGGAGAGGCTTAAAGAGTATTGCGCAAGAGCGTAATGGCTGTAGAGAAGACGGCCAGGCCGGATAAATAGCAAATAAACAGGAGGTGGTTCAGATGCCGAATAAAGACGGAACAGGTCCCAGGAGCGGTTCAAGAGGAGCAAGAGACGGAAGAGGCCAAGGCAAGGGAAGATCTTCCGGCAAAGGAATAGGAAAAAAGAAGGGTGGAAAAAGAGGAGCCTGTCGATAAGGTTGGCTGATAAAGCATCGGATTAAAGGGCGCTGGTTCTTAATCAGGATCAGCGCCCAAGCAACAAGCAAGCAACAAGACGTTTTATTCATCTTCATATATTCCAGCGAGTTACAAAACAATTCGAGCTCGAGCGAATTGTTTTGGAACTTATTCGATTGGCGATAGTTACATAAAACGTCTTATTACCTTATTACTACGGAGAGATAGAAAATAAACAAGAGGAGGTTTTAGATGCCGAATAGAGACGGAACAGGCCCAAGGAGCGGTTCAAGAGGAGCAAGAGACGGAAGAGGACATGGCACGGGAAGATCTGCCGGAAAAGGGATAGGAAAAAAGAAGGGCGGCAAAAGAGGAGCCTGTTAAAAGTAACCTAACAAGACGTATTACTAATAATTTTTTCCAAAAAGGAGGGCGATTCGATGAGGAAACATATTCAAGGATTTAGTATCTTGGTTTTTGTCATTGTCGTTATTGCGCTTAGCGGCTGCGCCACATGCTCAACACCATATCGTAAAGAGCTAACTAACAACCCCAAATTAGCAGATGCAAATGAGAGTTATAAAAAAGCCATAGATTGGCTAAACAAGGCAGAATGTTCTTCGGTATCCGCCGAAGCGGAAAGATCTTATAGAACAGCAGAATCTTATGTTTCAGATGCTATTTATAAGTTGAATGAGCTAGGACACAATAATAATATTGACGTTTCCGAAGATGTCTATTATTGCGAAAGAATAAAAACAGAAACAGACGTTAAGATAGGCGCGGCTGACAGAGCTAGGTAAAGAGCCGGATATTCCTGCTACGCCTTCGGCTTCGCAGGCGTTTTATTCATCTTCATATATTCCAGCGAGTTACAAAACAATTCAAGCTCGAGCGAATTGTTTTGGAACTTATTCGATTGGCGATAGTTACATAAAACGTCTTATTGCCTTATTGCCTTATTGCTTTATTGCCTTGCCTTATTGCTAAAATAAAATTTCCTTGACATATTGCGCGCGGCGTTTTAGTATAAAGGTGATAAATTGGTATAAGGAAGCAAGGGAAGGTTGTGCGAATCAACCACAGTCCCGCTGCTGTGAAGGAGGGACGAAATTCCGCAATGCAAGCCACTGCTCGTTTTGGGCGGGAAGGCGCGGAAGAGTAGAGTGATCTCCTTAAGTCAGAAGACCTGCTTCGTTATTTAGTAATAGTCCGGATTACCATGGCCCGCGGACAGGCCATAGGGGGTAAACAAATACGGGGAACCCTTGATGCATTAGGCATCAAGGGTTTTTTATTGTCTGGGAAAGGATGACAGAGAGCGTAAAAGCGCTAAGATGTCAGGATACCAAGATACTAGGACATACGTTTAGTAAAAGCGGATATCAGATTATCAGGATATCAGTGGGTAGAATATCAGAAGATTAGGGTATCAGGCTAAACTGACCCTGATAAGCTGAGCTGCTGGTATCCTGCCTACTGGTATCCTGATAATCTGATATACGCATTTAACGGGAACGCCGGGACATAATGACACCAGGAATCAAATACACGGAGATAAAGCGATGAAAAAACTTATTAATAGTATAGGTATAATGATTACGGCGTTATGCGGTTTAGCTTACGCGGATGAAGGGGTGAGTTTGGCTCCGATTGTGGTGACGCCTTACCGCATGGAAACGTTGTCAGAATTTAGCGGGGCGGCGGTGGAGACTATCGATGCTGGCCAGCTTCAGGATAAAGGGGTGGGGGTTTTAAAGAATGCGCTGCGCGGCTCCCCGAGTATCGATGTGGCTTCATCCGGCAGCCTTGGAGGAGATACCTCTATTTTTCTGCGCGGGCATAACTCAAATCATGTTCGTTTGATGCTCGATGGGGTCAAGCTTTACGATCCCATGATTACCACTGCTTACTACAATTTTTCCCATATCGATCTTTCCGGGATTGAAACTATCGAAATCTCCAAGGGGCCGCAGAGCTCGTTGTATGGCTCAGATGCCATTGGCGGAGTGATCAATCTGCTTACCAAGAGAGGACAAGGCCGGCCGCGGTTTACTTTTCGGCAAACCATGGGTAGTTATAACACTTACCGGGAATCTTTGGATTGTTCCGGCAGCAAAGGCCGGTTGGGTTATTTCGCGAATGTCAGCCGTTCGGATATCGGAGGATATTCTTTAGCTAAAGAGAAGAATAATAACCATGAGCGCGATCCTTATCATAATTTGAACGCTACCTTGCGTCTTGATTATGATGTCTCGGATAAAACCAGCATCGGTTTACTGGGCCGCTACATTTATGCCAAATATGAATATGACGGTTCAAGCTGGACACCGCCATATCTACCTACCGATGATAACGATAATTACGCCTATGACTATGAGGGGGTTTATGGCATTTCCGGGCGCCACGCCATAACTGATGCTTTGACCTATAATATCAAAGTCGCTCAGACTTCTTTAAATCGCAAGAGCTGGGAAGACGCTGCGAGTGATTCGTGGTATACCGGCAGAACCAGCCAGGTAGATAATCAGTTTACCTATAAGATCTGCGATTTTTATACAATTGTCAGCGGGTTTGATTATTTACGCGAAGTCGGTGATTCCTTCCGGGTAGACGGCGGTTTTGTTTCGGACTTTCCCAAAGCTGTGGCCCATAATCGGGGCTTCTTTGTGGAAAATATATTTAATCCTTTTGATTGGATGTTTCTTTCCGGATCCTACAGGCGGGATGATCATTCTGTTTTTCAATGGCAGGATACTTATCATTTAAGCGCTAGCTTGCGTTGCGCGCCGGCTAAGACTCGGCTGCGGTTATCCTGCGGAACCGGATTTAAAGCGCCGTCGCTATATCAGCTTTATGCCCCGACTACTGCCTGGGGTCCGATCGGTAATGCTAACCTTAAACCCGAAGAATCCAAGAGCTGGGAAGCGGGATTGCAAAATACCTATATCGATAAGCTGGCTTTGTCAGCGACATATTTTAAGACCGGGCTCAAGAATTTAATCAATTTTGATAATCTTCTGGGGTATATGAATATCGGAAAAGCCCGGATAGAAGGCGTGGAAACTGGTTTCACTTATCAGATTGCCAAGCCATTGAGCCTGGGTGTTACCTATTCGTGGTTGAATACCGAGAACCAGGATACCCATGTGGATTTAGCCCGGCGTCCGGCTAATAAAGTAACCGGCAAGTTCAGCTACCGCATATCTAAATGGGCAGCCTATTTAGATCTGTCTTATGTCGGGCACCGCACCTCGGATACCGAAGGCATACAGATGTTGAAATCGTATATTTTAGCTAACGCCGCAGCCGAGTATTTTCTTTCGGAATCACTTACCGTATTTACTAGGCTTGAGAATTTGCTCGACGATAAATATGAGCTGATTACCGGATACCAGACCCCGAAATTATCGGCTTATGGAGGAATTAAAGTTGAATTCTAGCGCGGTTATTGATAACTCTCTAGCAGTTTTGTGTAATGTGTAATGTGTAAAGTGTAATGTGAGTGTAATGTTTATATGTGTAATGGAAACAACTTTAGAGAGTTAAGCAGTTTGCCATTACACAATTTACCATTGCACTAGCATTACACCTGCCTGCCGGCAGGCAGGCATTACACATGAAACATTACACAGAAATACTATACATTGGATTTTTTAAGTTACTACAGTTATGTTATTCGCTTGTCAAACTCGCCGGGGTATGCTAACCTTAAACGCTATGTTTAAAGACCGGGTGTTTCTTACTACGTTAATCGTATCTTCGGTTATTCACGTTTTGATCCTTATTCAGAATTCTGGGTTTAACCCTCTAATGAATAAGCCTTTTAAGGCCGCCGAATGCAATATTAGCTATGTCGAGGCTAAGAAAGACAACGCGGCGCGGCAGATGAAAGAGCTGCCTTCTCTGAAGCTTTCTTCCGAAAAGTACCAACCGAAGATCAAAGCCGGGAAAACCGCTCCTCCGCCGTTTATGGATAAAGATCGACTCTTTGCCAAGAGTTCTCAGCGAACGTTGCGTCAAATTAAGCCGGCCTTTGACCAGCCTGATATTGTAGCCATGAAAAAGCGGATTAACATGCCCGCGGTGGACATGAATAAGTTCAAAGGTACATCCTACATAACTTATTACCAGCTGGTGCGGGAGAAGATCCGGCGCATCGCCTATCAGAAATATTCCGGGTCCGAAGTCGGTTATACCT
>JBFZAQ010000089.1:0-13728 GCA_041308885.1 Candidatus Omnitrophota bacterium
CCATGGACATCGGCTCTTGCATAAGCTGAACTTCTTCCTGATTCTTCTTACAGCCTGCCGAATATACGGCTAAAGCCGCTATCAAGACACTTAATAAAATCCCTTTCTTCATTGTGTTTCACCCCCTTATTTTGCCCGTTTGGCTGATTGATTTCTATGACATTATTCTAATACGCGCGCGGGAAAAAGCAATAAAATTTATCATAAAGACGCCGGGACGCTAAGGCACATTTCTAGGGCGCTAGTTAAATACGCATATCAGATCATCAGGGCATCAGTAGGCAGGATACCAAGACATCAGTTTATCAGGAATATTGTATCTGATATCCTGATACTCTGATACTCTGATACTCTGATACTCTGATATTCTGATATTCTGATATTCTGATATTCTACCCACCGATATTCTGATAACCTGATATACGCTTTTAACAAACGCGGATCCGGATAACCTTATGGGCTACAATTCCCGTATCTGCGGATTAAAGGCGTATAGCAAAACGACGCAGAATAGACCGAAAATCCCGCCGGCCAGCACCGCCGCCGATACGCCTACGGCGTGGGCCAGCCAACCGGCGAGCAAATTCCCAAAAGGCACCATCCCGGAGAATGTCAACATATATACGCTCATCAGACGGCCGCGATATTGATCCGGGGCCGCACTTTGTAAAATCGTATTAACCAGGCTCATCGCGGTTACTGAAGATGCCCCAATTAAGACTAAAAACAATAACGAAATGATGAATACGCGCGAGGCTGCGAATCCGATCAAAGCCAGAGAAAACGTCATCACGCAAATAAACAACACCCGGCCTTTAGGCATACGCTCTCCATATCTGGCCAAGGCTATCCCCCCGATAAGCGCTCCGCAACCGGACGCGGACATAAGCTGACCCAGGCCGACGGCGCCCTTGTGAAAAATATCCGCGGCAAAAATAGGCATGAGGATCATATAGGATACCCCGAATAGGCTAGTGGCCCCCACCAGACTGATAAGAACAAGAAAAATATTATGGCTGCGCACAAAACGCAAACCATCAATACAATCCTGCACAATATAGGCCGAACCATTTGGTTTATTTGTAGTTACGCTCCGGATTAAATTAAGCGCAATCAATACTCCCAAGAAACTGAAGCCGTTGATAAAAAAACATCCGCTTAGGCCGATTGCAGCCACAAAAATCCCGGCTAAAACCGGTCCAATCATCCGACTGGCATTAAAAGCAATGGAATTAAGGGCGATGGCATTGGCCAAATGCTTCTTACCAACTAACTCAATAACCATGGTCTGACGAGCGGGAGCGTCAAAGGCCATGATTATGCCGTTTAGCGCGGCTATAATCATAATCCCTAACGGGGTGATCATTTTTACTTGGGTCAAGACGGCGAGCAAAAAAGCCAAAAGCATAAAAACAGTCTGGGTCCACAAGAGTATCCGGCGTTTATTTACCCGGTCGGCAACCGCGCCGCCGATCAAGGAGAATAAAAAAACCGGAAAAAGGCTTAAGAACCCAACCAGGCCTAAAAGAAAAGCGGAATGGGTCAACTCAAAGACCAGCCAGCTCTGGGCCACCGACTGAATCCATGTCCCGACGAGCGAAATACACATACCCGCCCAGTAGTAACGGAATTCTCTGACCCTTAACGAAGAAAACATCTTAAGAGGTATAGGCGGCCTGACGTTTACAGCGAGGACAAAGCAACTTTAAACGGTCAGAGCGCAGGAAGGCGAATTCTTCTTTGGAGAGCGGCTTTTTTTTAAGCGCCAGGGATAAAGTGGACAAATATAAAAGCGCAAGCGGGGGATTAGAAAAGCACAAAGCGCCCAGCCGCTTGGCTACCCAAACCAACTGATCATAGGGCCCCACGACATCTTGACAACAATCGCAAAGAACCAGCTCTTTCTCAATGCTCTGGAAGAGGCTGTCTTTATTCTCGGTAACGGCATAATCGAATTCCGAGCTTAATACTATCCCTTTCTCAGTCGGGCAATTCGCCTGGCATTGGCCGCAGGCGATACAATTGTCCCAACGGACGGTCAAGATCCGCTTATTCTTTACATCCTTGATCTCAATGGCTTTGGCCGGACAGACGTTGGCGCACGCCCCGCAACCGATGCAATCGTCGGCGCTATACTTGGGCCGGCCGCGAAAACGCGCGTACGGCTTATGCGGCTTAGCCGGAAAAGAGGTAGTGTAAGGCCCGGTAATCAGCGCTTTAATGGCTTCTCTTAGTTCTCTTAGTTTCGGATAACGCATCTTTATCCTGCTCGTAGGCGTCGCAGACCGATTTGGCGCAGAGCTTAATGCCGCAGCGATGGGCGCTGCGCGACAACACATGGGCAGACACCGGCGCGGTCAACATAAGGAATACAATGCACAGAAGCGCCTTGATTCCCGCCGGGGAAAACCCCTTGAATAAAAACAACCCGAACAATATGCTGACAGTCCCTACTGTAACGCATTTAATCGAAGAATGCAAGCGATTGTAGACGTCGGGGAACCGGACCAGCCCTAAACATCCGAAGAAATCGAATATCAATCCGATGCCGATAGAAATATAGGCAATGGTCTCATTCATCAAAACGTTTCCCTTCCAGGTATTTACCCAGCGCCAATATGGAGATAAAGCTCTGCAGCGCCCAAGCTATGCCGATATCAATATACCAATCCCTCCCCGTAGGGACGCCCAAAAGGGCCGAAAACCCTAAAATTAAAATCCCCAGGATATCCAAAGCCGCGGCCCGGTCCGCGGCAGTAGGCCCGCGGATTATCCGCCACAGGCACAAAGCCCCCGAAACCAGCAGGATAAAAAAGGCCCGCTTCAGGAATACCGACTGCCACTCCAATAGAGAAGGAAGAGGCCCCCAAAAAATCAACAAACCCACCGCGCTGAAGATAATCAAGCCTATAAGCCAGCGGATAACGCTCATTCAAACATCCTCTTTAGCACTTTCTCAAATTTAGCCACAATATGCTCGGTAGCCTTATCCACATCCTGGCTCTTGACATCAACCCAATGCACATATAAATATCCGTTTTCCTTATCCACGTCAATAGTCATGGTGCCGGGCTGCAGGGTAATGGTATTGGTTAAAAGAGTCAATCCGGTATCCGAGCGCAGCGTGGTCTTAACTTTCACAATACCCGGATGCATGGGCACAGCCGGATGAATTACCCGGTACATTCCGTCAATATTGGCTTTCAGGCATTCAAATAAAAATAAAGGTATATAATACAAAAACCAGATATACCGGCCGAGATTCTTCAGGGCGCTGGGCTTGCGGGCAAACATATCCGCGGTCATGAAAGTGATAAAACCGCCCAGCAACAATCCGGTAACGATATAATAGGGCTTAAGCGACCAATGCAGCAGAATCCAGGTCGCCAACGAAAAACCGAATACGACAAGACGGATACCCATATTAACGCTCCCAGGCCACAGCAGGGATGGCCGGCTTCAACAGAACATTAACCGCCTCCTGCAAAAATGGCCGATAGGCCGGTAAAAGTAAAACCCCGGCCAGGGCACACACTACCGCTAAAGATACCAAAGCCGACTTCATCCGCCCGCTTAGCTCTTTGATCACCAAAGCCGACTCCTGGCCCTGGGGGCTAAAAGTCAGAGTCTGAAACTTTAAATAATAACCCAGCGTAACCACGCTGACTAAAACCGCCACCAGCGCGTACCCGATATAACCGGCTTGTACCGCCGCCAGCACAATCAAAGCCTTGGCCCAGAAACCGCCGAACGGCGGTATGCCGGAAATACTCAAAGCCCCGATCAGGCTGGTAAAGCGCGCAATAGGCAGCTTATCCTGAAGCCCTCCGAGTTTATACATATTGCGCGTGCCCGTGGCATGCTCAATGGCTCCGGCATTAAGAAAAAGCAAAGTCTTGCCTACCGCGTGCGTTGCGATATAAAGAAAACAGCCCAATAACGCCAACGGAGTACCGATGCCGATAGCTAAAACGATATACCCGACCTGGCTGATAGTGGAATAAGCAAACATCCGCTTAATATCAAATTGCATGATGGCCAAAAAAGCCCCTGCCAGCATGGAGACTATCCCCAAAACCATGATCACCTGCGCCATAGTCGAACCGGCGCTATAACCCAGCACGTTAAAGAATATGCGCATCATCGCGTACAGGCCGGTGGTCTTGATCACTAACCCGGAAAGGACCGCGGATATCGGGCTGGGGGCGCTGGAATGCGCGTCCGGCAGCCAGGCATGAAAAGGCACGATCGCCGATTTTAAACCAAATCCGGCGAGAAGCAAGACCGAGATAAAAGAAATAATGGCCCCTTGGGGCTTCTGCGCCAACACCGCGGCCATATCGCTCATCAGCAAAGTAGATGAATAGCTGTACAATAACGCAATCGCCAATAAAATGCATATTGAAGCCAAGGCCCCCATGATCGTATACTTAAAAGCAGCCTCTAAGCTCTCGGGCTCAACGCTAAAACTTACCAAGACATACCCGGCGATAGAGGCGATCTCCAGAAAAATATACATATTAAAAATATCGCCGCTTAAGATAACCCCGTTTAGCCCGGTTAACAGGAGCAAGAATAAAGCCTTGAATTTCCAGCGGTCGGTATAGCGCTTGATATAACTAATGGCGAACAGGGCAATAAAAAAACTGATAACATTAACCAGCACCAGCATAAAAGCCGATAATCCGTCCACCACCAGGGATATCCCCAGCGGGGCCGGCCATCCGCCGATCCTGTGCTCTAGGACCGCTCCGGAAGCGGATAACTTCCAGGCATATAGCGACAATAACGCCATTGCGGCTGTGGCTGCCAGCATTATTATGTCGCCGGCATACTTAACCTTGCGGCCCAATGTGGCCAGCAGCGCCGCTGCCAGATAGACGATCACGAATAAGATAAGCCAAATCATCCTTTAAGTCTCCGGATCTTAGTGATATCAAAAGTGCCGTATTTCTCATACAGGCGCACAGCCAGAGCCACCACAATCACGGTTACCGCTAAACCTATGACTATCGTGGTTAATACCATGGCCTGCGGTATAGGATCAACGATATTCTCAATAACCTGATCGCGGGATAATATGGGGGCTCTCCCGTGGTGACGATACCCGATGAGGATCAGAAAAAGATTAACCGAATATTCAATGATCGCCAGGCCCACCACCATCTTGATGATGTTGCGCTTACGCAGCAGCGCGTACAGCCCGATAGAAAATAAACTAAAACACAAAAAATATAGGATCATTTTTCTTCTTCCATTGCCCCGGTTAAAAGCACCAGCGCCACGAAAACCGCGAAAAAGCCCGCCCCGACAAAAGCCGCCACCACCAATTCGGCGATATTGCCCAAAGCTAAATTAATGCCCGGCCCGGCCAGAGCGCGCCAGACGGTTAAGCCGCAGAATAACAAAGCCCCGATAGCGGCCCAGTTGATAGAGGCCCGATGGGTAAACTTCTTCAGGCAGGCCTCCCGGCCAAAAGCCAACATAAGATGAATAAAAGAAAGCGCTATGATCACCCCGCCGGCAAAGCCGCCGCCCGGACCGTCGTGGCCGCTTAAAGTAACAAACACTCCATAAATAAGGATTAAGCCCACCGTCAAACGGGTAATGGTCTTGACAATCAGGGTCATCCCCGGGGCCTTGCTATCTCTCATGGGCCTTACCTTCTTTGCGAATAATGGCCAGGACTCCGATCAGGGCCACGAATAATACGGTGGCTTCGGCCAAGGCGTCAAAACTCCGAAAATCCGCGGTTAACGCCGAAACGATATTCAACGACCCGGTCTTAACATAAGCCAGATCAATATACTGACGGGCCACGCGCATAGTCGGATAGCCGAACGGCGGCAGCTCGGCCAAGGCAAAATAAGCCACAATCAGGAATAACGCGATAAAAGAAAGCGTAGCCGCGGTATTGAACAACCACCGGCCGTCTTTAACCAGCGGCAGGTCCTTGCGCAGAGTAGCCCGGATCAAAATTATCACGCAAAGGATCTCCACTACCAGCTGCGTCATTGCCAGATGCGGGGCTTTGAGCACTAAAAAAGCCAAAGTCATGGCTAAACCTACCGTGCTTAAGGCAATCAGGCTGGAGATCAAATCCGACATCTCTACCGCTACCAGGCTGGCGCAGATCATAAAGGTTAAGAGAAAATATAATTCCATGCTTTTACCTCATCAACACTATCAACAAGCCGGCCATCCCCAATAAGATCCAGACTAAATAAGACGGCAAAACCCCGTTATGCAAATACTGCAGGAAGCGGGACAGAGAAAGAAAATTCTTTCCCTGTTCATAAATATCAAAATATTTCCCGGCAGCCAGGGCGTACATCTTGCGCATGAATCCCATCTCTTCTATGGTGCGGTAAAAATCCACTCCGGTAGGCATCTGGTCATGCGGGACTTCATTTTCGCCTCCGATATAAGCTGCGTCGCGGCGCACCTTGCCCCGGGAACCGCTCATGGCAAAGACCAGGTAGCCGATAAATAATCCGCATAGCACTAACAAAGTGGCGGCGATCGGCAGCCATTTGCCGTTTAAGGCCGCGGTTTCGGCCCCCGCCAATTGATAAACATAAGGCAGAATAAGATATTTTAAGGGCAACCCAAAAGCAAAAATCCCGAAAATAATACAAATCAAAGCCAGCACCACAACCGGGACCCACATGGCGGGAGGGACTTCCTTGATCGACCTTGACTCTAAGCTGCTGAGACGCTGACCGAGGAAAATGGCATGGAGCAATTTCATAAAGCTGGCTAAAGTCAAAGCCGAACCGAATAACGCGGCAATAAGGCAAGCAGCCGTCAGGAGCATCTGCGGCTTAGTCGGCGAGCCCACCACCCGGGAGATTATCCCCTGGTAAATAAGCCATTTGGAGACAAAACCGTTAAAAGGCGGAATACCCGATATTGAAAACGCAGCCACCATAAAAGTCAAATAGGTTACCGGCATAACCTTGGCTAATCCGCCCAGGTCTTCCAATTCCGAGGTCTGCGCGCGGTACTCGACATTACCCGCGCTAAAAAACAAACAGGACTTATATACGGCGTGATTCAACATGTGGAAAAGGGCTCCGGCAATACCGATCGGATTGCCCGTACCGATACCTAAAACCATGTACCCGACCTGCGAAACCGCGTGATACCCGAGCAGGCGCTTGACATTATGCTGCACCAGAGCCATGGATACCGCGGCCAAAACCGTGAATGCCCCGACAACCATCAACATCAACTGCATGCCGCCGGTCAAAACAAACATATCCAGGGAGATCCGGGCCAATAAATAAATACCCAATAATTTATCCAACGAAGCCGGTAAATACGCCACCACGGGGATGGGCGCAGAAGTCGCGCAGTCGGGGATCCAGGAATGAAAAGGCATGGCCCCGGCCTTAGCAAAACATCCCACAGCCAAACATACATAGGCCAACATCGGACCCCACGAACCCGGGCAATGCGGAATACGAATCTTATCCATATCAAAGGTCCCGGTCAAAGAATATATGATCGCGATCCCCAAGATCATCAGGGCATCGGATCCCCCCACGATGACCAGGGTTTTCTTAGCGACGCTGCGGGCATCGCCCTGGCCCATGCCGATCAATATATATAAGGTAATGCCCAGGAAACCCCACAGCGCCAGCAACAGCACCAGGTTATTAGCCAGCACTGCCCCTATCGCGGCTAAGGCGGTCAATATCAGGCAAAGGTAATAGGTCAAAAGGTGGGGTTTGCCCCGCATGAATTTCAGGGAATAAAGGCAGGTTAAGACAAAAAACACCCCTATCGCCGCGGATACAAATCCGCTTAGAATATCCACCCGAAATAAAGCCGTAAAGCCAGTTGACACTGCTTACCCCTCTAGGCCTAATTCTTTCTTGAGCCTCTGCGTTTTAGCCTGCGATAATTTCACCAGATCCCAGCCGTTCATGATCGGCCGGTTATGCTTACGATCAATAACCGCGACGCGCTCGGTACAGCAATAACACGGATCCACTGCCGCCAGGGTTAAAGTCGCATCCGAAATTGTCCCTCCGACCGCCGAAACTTTATCCGAAGCCACATTCATGAAACTGGGGGCCCGGATCTTATGCCGCACCGGGCGGTTGGTACCGTCGCTCTTAATATAGTGAAAACACTCGCCCCGCGGAGCCTCCACCCTGCCGATCCCTTCGCCCACGGGCATATCCTTGACATTGGAATCTATCGGGCCGGACGGCATCTTATCCAAACATTGCCGGATCATGCTCACCGATTCATACATCTCCAGAATGCGCACAATGGTCTTAGCGTAGATATCGCCCTCTCTTTCCACGCAAACGCTCCATTTAATCCTGTCGCAGACTCCGTACGGCTCATCCCTGCGGATATCAATATTCAATCCCGATGCCCGGGCAGTCGGGCCGACCACGCACCAATCAATGGCCTGTTGTTTGGTTAAAATCCCGACATTCTTCAGCCGGGCTTGAATGACCGGATCATCCTGAACCGCGCCGCGGAAGACATCCAGCGCCGGGACCAGCTCATCCAGCGTCTTCTTGATCGCCGGGATATCTTCGTCCGCAATATCCCGCCGCACTCCGCCGATCTTATACACCGCGTAACTCTGCCGGTTTCCGGTAGTCATTTCAAACAAATCTAACAAAGGCTCCCGAGCTTTCCAGGCCCACATCCATACCGTATTATAGCCGATAAAATGGCCGGCCAGGCCCAGCCATAATAAATGGCTGTGAATGCGCTGCAGCTCGTCAATAATCGTGCGGATGTAGAGCGCGCGCTCGGGGACCACCGCAGGCTCGCCGCCTAAAAGATCCTCCGCGGCCAAAACAAAGGCGTAAGGGTGGCTGGCTGAACAGATGCCGCAGATGCGCTCAACTAAGAAAGCGACCTGGTCATAGTGCTTGCCCTCGGACAGCTTCTCAATGCCGCGATGGTTATAGCCGATGATGATGTCAATATCCACCACTTTCTCTCCGTCCACATAAAGCTGGAAAAACTCCGGCTCTTCCTGCAGCGGATGATACGGACCGATAGGTACAATAATCTTTTTTGCCATGTTTTCTCTCTCTAATAACCGGCTAACCGGCTTACCTATTCCTTGCGTAACGGATATTTGCCTTCCGGCCAATCCTCGGAAAGCAGCAAACGCTTTAAATTCGGATGCCCTTTAAAATTAACCCCCAACATTTCCCAAATTTCACGCTCAATCCAATTCGCCCCGGGGAAAAGCGTGGCTAGAGAATCTATTTCCGGATGTTTCTTATCCGTAAGGATCACCCGAGCAGTAAAGAATTCTCCGGTCTTATCAAAACTGAAATGATACAGTATCTCGATCCCCTCGGGGGTATCCACTCCGGAAGCGATCGAAAAACGCAGCCCCAACTCGCTGAAAAGAAACCGCGCTACCTTAACGATATTCTCTTTCCCGACCTTAAAATAGACTCTCCTCGGGGAATGCTCATACCACTGTTCAATCAAGCTGCCGAGGCCTTCTTTGATCCTGTCTTTGATCATCATGGTTATTTATGGGCTTGGCGGATCTTTTCCACTAGTTTTACGATACCCGCGATCATCGCTTCCGGCTTAGGCGGACATCCCGGGATATAGACATCTACCGGCAGGATCTTATCCAGCGGCTCCAAGACATTGTAGCTGTCGCGAAACATGTGCTGCGAACAAGCGCAAACTCCGACGGCGGCTACCAGGCAAGGCTTAGGGGCCTGCTCGTAGATCTTTTTCATCCGGGGGACCGATTTACGGTTCATCGCTCCGGTGATCAAGAGCGCGTCGGCGTGGCGCACCGACCCGACCAACTGGATCCCAAAACGCTCCAGGTCAAACCGCGGGGTCAAGCAATCCAAGATCTCAATATCGCAGTTATTGCAAGAGCCTGCGCTAATATGAAAAACCCAGATGGATTTGGTTAGAGCCTTAAGACGAAAGTCCATATGTTTTGCGCTCCACGCTGCAGAAAATATTTTACTCCTTATTTCCCCAACACCGCCAGAACAACGCTACCCGCCGCCAAAACTGTGACCGGTCCCCAAAAGAAACGCATGATCTGGTCAATCCGTAGCCGCGGGTTGGTATTCTTAATCAAAACGGCGATTACCAATAAAAGAACGTACTTCAGAACAAGGAATAACGCAGAGGTATCTTTGCCCAGGAATAAAGCGATCAAGAACACCGGCATAGTATATAACAATACCGCTTTAGTCAAGCGCAATACCGCCAACGGCAATCCCGAATACTCAATTAAGGTCCCGGCCATGATCTCTTGCTCGGCTTCCGCGGCATCAAAGGGGACAAACCCCAGCTTAGCCTGCATGCAGAATATTGCCGCGATAAAAGCCAGAGCCCCGGAAAAAGAAGCAATGTGCGAGCCGCCGTAAGCCTGGATAGCGACAATCCGGTTCAGCTGCAACGCGCCTTGAGACTTGATAATCACCGCTATCAACGCCAACACAAAAGGCAATTCATAAGCCAGGATCAGCTTCATCTCCCGCGAGGCGCCTACCGAAGCCAAAGGATTACGCGAACTGAACGCCCCGATGATCACGGCGATCCCGGGAATGGTTAAAAGATAGACGACCACGATCACATCGCCCAGGAAGCCGGAATCCGGCATGAGAAATGCCGACCCGACGATAGCCGCGGCCAGAACCAGCCCGCATAATCCTATATAGGGGGCAATGAGAAATGTCGCCCGCGCCCCGGCCGGGACAATCGTTTCTTTTCCTAAAAGCTTAAGGATATCGGTAAAATTCTGATGCCAGGGCGGCCCTACCCGATAATGGATGCGCGCGGTAACTTTACGATCAACCCATCCGGCCAAAAGACCGATTACGGCGGCGAATAGGAAACCGGGGAATATGAAATAGCTAAATAAAAAATTCATAAGTTTAGGTGTTAGGTGTTAGGTTTTAGGTGTTAGCAAGATCTGTCTTTGGTTTGCTATAACCTATAACCTAAAACCTATAACCTGCTTCTTGTAACCTACTTCTTTCTCTTTACTTGCGCATCTTCTCTAGACCATTTACGCGAATGCACGGCCAAGCTGCGGCCTACAAAAAATATGTTCTCTTCCAAGCTCTCTTCCACATCCTTGATCTCAATGGCTTTCTGCGGACAACTGGTTACGCATTTGGGCAGCTGGCCGCGGTTCCCGACGCAATAATCACACTGCGAATCCAGATAAGGGATAAAATCCGGGAATATCGTCCCGAAAGGGCACCCGATCGTGCAAGCCTTACAACTGGTACAACGCATCTTATAGCGTTTTAAGACCCCGTCAGGCTGTTTTTCCAGGGCGTTATGATAACAAGATTTAACGCAAGGCGCTTCTTCGCAGCGACGGCAGAATAAAGCGAAGGCCGCGTACTCGCGCAAACTGGCTACCCCGTCGTTCTGGGGATGATAGAAATAATCACAGCCGGCCGCGCAGGCCTGGCATTTGTCGCAAATATCTAAGTCGATAAATAGACGCTTCATAATTCAATGACCAATTTCCAAATCCCAAATCCCAATGAAATCCCAATTTCCAATGACCAATTGTGATTTGGTCATTGGGATTTTACCGGTAATATCGCCATCTTATTAGTCCCAAATATCATGTATGTCTTTGAGCTCTTCGTAAGTAAACACCGGGCCGTCTTTACAACAATAATATTTTCCTACCCGGCAATGCCCGCACTTGCCTAAACCGCAGGACATATTCTTCTCCATAGATAAATAAATATCTTGAGGCGCAAAACTGATCTCCAGAAGCTTTAAAGTTACAAACTTCATCATGATCGGCGGGCCGCAAACTATGCCTACGGCATTGCCCAAATCTACGGGCACGTCTTTAAGAATCGTAGTCACCAGGCCGACATTCCCCTGCCAGCTGGGATCAGGCATATCCACGGTCATAACCAGGTCAACCTTGGGCCGCTTGGCCCATTCGGGAATCGCGTTTTTATAAATGATGTCGTGGCAGGTACGCGCGCCATAACGCAAGACTACTTTATTTAACTTATCAATTTGGGCGAACAAGCTGAATAATAAAGACCTTAAAGGCGCCAAACCTACGCCTCCGCCGACGATCAGAACATCTTTACCGTAAAATTTTTCTACCGGGTACCCTTTTCCGTACGGGCCGCGGATACCTAAAGATATGTTCTTCGGGCTGGCGTGCAGCAACTCCGTGATCTTTCCGGCTTTCATTATGGTTACATCGATCCGATCTTTGACATTCGGATCCGACGACGGCGTAAAAGGCGCCTCGCCGACCCCCGGAAGGGTCAATTCAATGAATTGCCCGGTTTTAAATTCAAAATCCTCTTTAGGCCGCAACACAAAGGTTTTGATCGTCGGGCTTTCCGCGATGACATCCTCTAACGTCGCCTCTATCGGCCGGTAAATATTCTCCATTTTCTTTACGCCGCTAAGCGCTTCCTTAGGTCTTTTAATACTTCGCGCAAATCAATCTTTCCGGGGCAGACTTCAATGCACCTGCCGCAGCCGGTGCAGCCCGGTATGCCCAGATTATCAAAAAAGAAATCAAACTTCTTCATAAAGCGGTTACGGAAACGCTGGGTCCTGCTTTTTAAGGGATTAGCCCCTCCGGCCACGCGGGCAAAGTTAGCGTACTGGCAAGAATCCCAAACCCGCAACTTTTCATTGATCGGCCCGGTTTTATCGGCATCGGCCAGAAGAAAACAGTGGCAATCCGGACAAATCAAATTGCATCCGCCGCATTCCACGCAGGTGCGCATGAATTCTTTCCAGGTATCCAGCTCGTATCCCTCTTTGACCAGCCGCTGCAGGCTGTTTCGAGGCGGGATATCTTGAGGCAAGAGATGCCTTTTTAACTTCTCCACCAAGGCCTCGCTCTTGGCCAGACGGGATGATAACTGCTCTTCTTTGGCAGGTAGAAAATAATCCGGGTAACGTCCGATGAGCTCCGCGGCCCGCTTAGAAGCTACCTCCACCACGTAACCGTCGTTAAGCGCGGAAAAGTTTAGGTCAAATCCCTGAGTGGCATAAGGCAGAATATCCAGGGCCATGCAGAAACACACGCTCTTGAATCCGGTGCAATCGCTGGAAACAAAAAAGGTTTTTTCCCGGCGCAAGCGGTATACCGAATCTACGCATACGCCTTCCAGAAATACATAGTCCTGTAAGGCAAGCGAGGTAATATCGCAGTTTTTCAGCCCAAAAACAATGCACTGCTCGGGTTCGCTCACCTTATCCGCGGCAAAATATCCGGCCACATCCTCTTTTATATAGTTAAGAAAGGATTTAACCGGCTCCACCGCGCGGTAGGGGCTGAATTGCCAAGAATCGCCGAGGGCAAGCTTCTTGTAAACATAATCCGTTTCCTGGGCCAACTGGGCAACCGGGGTTTTCTCTTGAGGGGCAAAAACAGTAAAACCCCCTTCTATAAGGCGGGTAATAAACAAATTAACCTTGTTTTGTTCGATATAATATGCCGTATTCATCGCTTTGAGTTAGATCCGGGGTACAGGTATAAGAATGAGATTTTTGTGAAAATAATCACAAAACAGCCCTAAAAAAATTTAGCAATTGAAGTAACTATAATATATTTGCCCGCCTCTGTCAAGAAAAAACTGCTTTGGGTAGTATACTCAATTATGTGTAAATTAGCTTTACAGTAATTAAAAAAGGCGTATCTTTCTGTTTGGAGATTTATTAACCAGGCTGGACACATCAATGTCCGCCTAA
>JBFZAQ010000090.1:0-3299 GCA_041308885.1 Candidatus Omnitrophota bacterium
GATAATCCCGAAGTGCGTGAAGCAGCAGAAAAGGTGGTCAGGATTCGTTCATATTTAAGTTCCCGCGCAGCCGGACTACTAAAAAAATCCGGCGACCTTCAAAAAACTCTTTCTTTTATAGCAAGGCGTAATATTCCGGCGGCTAGGTACTGCAATTATGAAAATTGTAAGCAGGTTATAAGAGAGGAATTAGCGCAGCGCCTACGCTTAGACGGCTTCATTTTTGATATTTTGGGCCGAGATAACACGGAGTTGATTGCGCACAGGATAACCAATATTTATGTAAATATAGCCTATGGCTATCGTGCCGAGGAAGCAGATCTTTATCTCTCCCGCGGGCTATTTAGAAAAGATGATTTTGAAAAAGTAGATTTTGCGGGCTGGGTAGCGATTGTGCGCAGAAATATGGAAGATATGCATAAAGCCGGTTTCTCGGGAAAGATTATAGCGGAGGAGCTCTATCACGGATGGTCTTACGAGTCAGTTGCAGATATTTGCAGGGATTATCCCGGTATCAAGTGGGACAGCTTATTTGCGATATTGAGATCAAAAATAACTCCTGCCCGCGTTCTTTCCGCGTATGGCCCCAACAGACAGGAACTTTATTCCGCAGAAGAAACCTTAGCGCGGTTAATGGGCGACATGAGCGGCAGCAGCCCTATAATTATTCGTCAGTCAAGTTCCCCGGAGCAGCCCACGCCTAAAGATCAACGCCGGCCGGTTCTCAGAATGTCCGAAGAGGCGAGCGAGTATATCCGCACAGCCAAAAATAAGCCGCTCCAAGAAAAACTAGATTTGTGGCTTCAGGCTTATAAGCTGGAGCCGCTTAATCCAATGATTACGAATAATATTGCTAATATATGTATTCAAATGAAAGAATTTGATGAGGCTAAATATTGGTGCAGTCTTTCAATCGGGAATGCGCAAGCTATCCAACAACGGTATCCTGATTATGGTATTAAGAATGAAAGAATTGCTTATGGAATATTGTCTAAGCTTTGCATTCGATTGAATGAATATCAGGAGGCGCTTGATGCAACGGAAAAAATTATTCATCTTGATTCCAATGACCCTTTTGGTTATAGTCAAAAAACTACGGCTTTACTGGCGCTGGGTAGGCTGGAAGAAGCCCTGGTTTTTGCGGAAAAACACATCGGGCTTTCTCCTAATGACCCCTTTTGCTATAGTCAAAAAACTACGGCTTTACTGGCGCTGGGTAGGTTGGAAGAAGCCCTGGTTTCCGCGGAAAAACACATCGGGCTTTTTCCAGATAATACCTTTGGCTATAGTCAAAAAACCACGGCTTTGCTGGCGCTGGGCAGGCCGGAAGAAGCCCTGGTTTCTGCGGAGCAACACATTGAGCTTTTTCCAGATGATACCTTTGGCTACGGCCAAAAAACTAATGCTTTGCTGGCGCTGGGCAGGCCGGGAGAAGCCCTGGTATCCGCAGAAGAACATATTGTGCGTTTTCCCAATGATGCCTTTGGTTATTATCAAAGATCTACTGTTGTGTTGTGCTTAGACCTGCAAATTTCGATTATTAAAGGAGCGGCAGCAGCTCGAGAGTTTAGAAGAAAACATTTACAAATGGTGTCTAAAGATGATAATTATCTTTTTCGTAGCGGGATGCGCCGTTTTATTACCAGGGCAGGCACTGATTTCTTAGATGTAACTTATCCTGATCCGTGGGTAATCCCGGATAGCAGCTTTGAGCATATTATTGGTGAGCATATGCCTTCTCCGTATAAATTCTTCATGGTAGAAGGATTAAAGACTTTTTTCCCAAAGGGGCTTACCCCTGAGCAGATAAAAGAGCAATTGTCCGCAGCCTTAAACTCCCTAGCCTCTGTTGGCAAGCTCCCGGATGGCCGGATAATTGATTGGTGGCCGGAAGGGATATTTGTTGCCTATCTTAAGGTTGATCATTCAGCAGAGCTGACGCGCCTGGTTATTGCCGGAGATGAGCGAGGTCAGGTTATTACTGCTTATCCTACTTTTGGGCCGGGAGTCACTCAGTGGCAAGGGCAGGTTTTATTATCTCCTGATACGAATTCGATAATCCCGGAGAACCCGGTAATTTGGAACAAAAAAAACGGCCATCCGATAAAGGTAGTTATTAAATGGTTCAAAGAAATGTTCAACGCTTCATTATTGTCAGGATTAGGGTATGTCGAAAGAGAACAGCTTATTTGGCTAGCAGTTGTAGAAGGAGATCTGGCGCATGAGGATGGGCAGTATGAATATTACAAGTATACGGTGCCTTTCTCTGCCTGGAAAGAGAAGCTGCAAAAAGATACAGTATTTATTAAGGTGAACAAAAAATCATTAATTGCGGAAGCTATCGTAGAATCTATTACGGTTGTTGACATCCTAAGACCTTTGCCTCAGGTGAAGCTGCCAATGCCTAAGCGTAAGCTTCCTATCGTGACGCAAGCTCCTACTCGCAAAGAAGAGCGGGACCTGTTTCTTTTAATTATCAATGCCCGGCCGCAGCGTAGTCCGAGTCCCAGGTCTCAGGAATTAGCTAGCAAGGCAAAAGATATATTTGTCGGATATTATTTAGTTTATTTAAATTTACCGCAGCAAGTGGCAAGCGAGATGCGGATTAATTCTGCTGATTCCGAGGAATTGATTCAGGAGGGGGTCTTGGCGTTTTATGACGCAATAGATGCCTACATCCCGGATTATAATTCCGGCATAAGTTTTCAAGATTTTGTCAAAAGCAGGATAAAAGATAAATATATTTCCATCCTGGCCGCTAAAAATGGAGTAAGCAAATCGCATATTAGTTTAAATACCTCCGCTAATCCCGATGAGGAAGAGCCGGGTTTAAGCAGGCAATTAACATCCGACGGAATATTCTCCTTAACAAGCTGGAGCCCGTTCTACGGAAAGCATCAAACCACAGATAGGCTTGAGGGGCATTTTGCTGATTTGCTGGATGGTGAGCCTTCTAACGGCCTAAAAATCTGGGAGAAGAATATCCTCCGGCTATGCGCAGTTAAATTTTATCTGGAAGAGCAAATAGAACAGTCTGTCCTATTGGCGATGTTGTATAACCTGCGCAAGCCAAAGCTAGATTGTAAAGAGATCGCCGCTCGTTTCAAGATTGCCCAGAGGCAGTTGAATACCTCATTCAGGAAGTTGGGAAGGTTTATGCGAAGGCGCGACAGAACAACTTATTATTTATTTTTGGAAAGAATGAGGGGAAAGTTAAGCTATCTGCCCGTGACCAGGTTCTCTGATTCGGAAGTAATGGTGCTAAAAGCGATGAATGATAGTTTGGTTAAGTCAGATGC
>JBFZAQ010000091.1:0-6169 GCA_041308885.1 Candidatus Omnitrophota bacterium
TTATCCAAATGCAATAATTTTATAACCTAATAAACATCGCTTTTCATGGAGTTGATTTACCCGATTGAGCTGCCGGCTTAGATTCAACTGCTGCCCCGGCCGGATACTGAAACGACTGCAGCTCATTTTTAAGCGCCTGTAATTGCTTTTGATAAAGCTCCAGCCTCTGGCTGCTCTCTTGCGCGGACTTGCGATATTGCAGGATATCGCTCTTAAGATTGGCTGCCTCCTGCGCGCCGGCTTCGATATCCAAGGCATTGGCTTTCAGCGCCTGAGTTAACTTGTTTAGCTCCCCGCGCAGGGCTTTATCCAACTGCACGATATCGGCGAGTTGTTGCTTTTTAAAGGCATCCTGCTCGCTTTTGTATTGGGTCAATAGTTTTTGCAGCTCTTCAATCTGGGCAATCCGGGCCGTATTCTGCTTAATCAGTTCGGCCTGCAGGGAAAAAACGGCTTCCTGTTGGGCGAGTTGGGCCTTATCCAGCTTAACCGAAATTGCGCCCTCAACCTCTTTCAAGGTATCCTGCTGCAAAAGGAATTCCTGGGCCTTGCGCTTGGACTCGGACCGCTGTTTTATGGCATCTTCGGTTTCCAGCCGGTAATTTACGTCGTCAATAATCTGCTGTTCCAGGCGGCTGGCAAACTGCCGGTTGAGCTGCGATTGCCGCCAGACTAAAACCCAGCCGACGACCGCAATCCCCGCGATAAGCGCGATAAGGCCTCGGTGAAAAGCAAGTTGAACGGAATATTTATTATTCATGCCGACAGCTCAATTTTCAATGGTTAAATCCGAATTAAGATAATGACAAATGTCAAAATTCAAAGACCAAAACAAATTCCAAATCTCAATTACCAATTTTTGTCATTTGGTATAAGTCAATTGTGCTTATTTTGGAATTTGTGCTTTGTCATTTGAATTTAAGCCATTTAAACTTTAAACTTTGAACTCCCCTACCGATTCACCGTCATTCTTATCCCCGCGATCTCCGGCCGGGGATATTCCTCGACGGTATCCGGCGTCCCTTCAGGATAACCCGAAATTCTCCTGGACAAATACGCCACAAAATTATCACCCTTAAACCCTAAAACCGAATAATATAATTCCTCTTTCTCGAAAGCTTCCCCCTCCAGAGGCATTCGGCCGCGCAGGTCGATCTCTACCGACGGATCAAGCGGCTGCGGATGATAATCCCGGCCAAACCGGATATTCTCAATCCCTCTATCCTGCAAGTACTGCCGCGAGATCGCATAGAGCGCTAGGCTATTATCCGGATGCCCGGACTGCAGGCACGCCCCCGGTTCAACCACATATGCCTTATCGCCGTCGCTCTCTTTAACCAAAACCCCGGGGGCAGCGCGCGTTTGCGGTCCGCTAATATAGGCGATAACCGCAATATCATTACTGAGCTCTCCGGGGATTTCGATCTTTACACAACGCTCGATAAAACGCGGCCCCTCCGGAGCCGATTCTTCAGCCTTCACCGGAAGATTAATTACAAAGCCGCCCGCGATAATTATTCCCGCCAACATCGCTCTAAGCAGCATCATCACTCCTTAGCTTGACTTAACCCGCCGAGATTACCGGAAAACTTATTTTAAAAGTAGAGCCTTCGTTAGGCCGGCTTTCGGCATCAATTGTGCCTTGATGATCCTGAATAATCCGATAGACTAACGACAACCCCAGGCCGGTACCTTCCCCGACTGCTTTAGTGGTATAAAACGGCTCGAAGATCCTTTTCAGGTTCTGCTCGTCAATGCCGATACCGGGATCGCTTATCCACAGCCAAACTCTTTGGGCCTGCGCATCAGAGAATGTCCTTAGGGTAATCGTCCCGCCTGCGCCGGGTGATTTTTTATCAATAGCCCATTTAGCGTTAGTAATAAGATTAAAGATAACCTGCTGCAAAAGCTGCAGGTCCCCTTTTATCAAAGGCAGTTCCGCGGCGAGCTCAGGGGCAAACACAATATTACCCAGCTTCATTTCATTCTGAATTAAAGCGACAACTTTATTCACCAGCGTATTCAACGACACCGGCTCAAACCCGCCGCCCGAGGAACGCGAAAAATCCAGTAATGACTGCACAATCCTCTTGCAGCGCAAAGCCGACTGTTCAATAGCGTCGAATAACTGGCTTAACTCATCCGGGCTAAACGGCCGGGGCGCTTGGGCCTGCATTTTCACTAACTGCACATTATTTAAAACACCGGTCAAAGGATTGTTGATCTCGTGGGCGACACCGCTGGCTAACTGGCCTACCGCCGCCATCTTTTCAGTCTGGACAAGCTGCTTTTGGGCCTCTTTAAGCTTTTCGTAAGCCTGCTTGAGCTCTTCCTCGTCGCGCTTATGGACGGTGATATCCCGCACGGAATGAATAAATCTCCTCAGGTTCTTATCCTTGTCCATAAATGGCGAGACTGATACCGCCAGCCATTTATCCAGTTGCGGTTCATATATCTCGGCATATTCTTTGAGCAGCGAATGTTTGGCTTTTTCCAAGGGGCATAACTGATGATGCTCGCTTGACCGATGCATTACCTCATAGCATCTCCTGCCGATCAACTCCTGCTTCGTTTTCCCCAAAACATCGCAAAGGGCCTGATTGGCATTGATGATCTCAAAATCCTCGGAATGTATCGATATGCCGTCAGACATGGAATCAAACGTCGCTGACCACTCCTGGGCCGCGCGGGCAATGGCCTCCTCGGCAAGCTTGCGCTGGGAAATATCCAGCCCCACGCCCAATAAGTACTTCTTCTCCCCTAAAACAAGCTGAACACCGGTAAAAAAATGGGGAATACTCCGGCCGTCTTTGGAACGAAGATTGGCCTCGACAGAAACAATACCCTTAGTAAATAATTCCGCGATGGCCGCTGCGACGCGATCTTGATCCTCTGCGGCGATAAAATCCACCGGCCCCATGGAACTTATCTGTGCAGCCGAATAACCGGACACCGCTTCAAAGTTCTTATTCCAACGGTTAAACTTACCTTGATCATCAAAGAGATAAAAAATCCCCGGCAGAGCATTGATAATCGTATCGGTAAGGATCTTCTCTTCCAGGAGCTTGCGCTCAGTATGCTTGCGGTGGGAAATATCCTTGGCCACATAAGCCATGCCGATATTGCGGCCAAGGTCATCACGCAAGATAGAGCAGGAATACATCACCGAAACTTCATGTCCGTCTTTGGCGAGAAGAGTAACATCGCTGTTCTGCGTCATCTTCTCGTGAATAATCGTATTCCGATAGAACCCTGCGTACTTAAAGAGTATCGACAAAGGCCGGCCTTCAAGCTCCTGCCGGCGGTAACCCAACATAGAATAGGCCGCGTCATTAACCGCCTTGATCTTGGCATCTTTATCGGTCAGGATAAAACAATCGCTAGCGGCGGCAAAAATGCTTTCCGCCGCCGTAGCAGGCGTCAGCGAAAAAAACTTATAACGGGCAATGGCATAGACTAACCCGCCGGCCCACAGCAAAAGGATTACCGGCGCCAGCGGGGGCACAGAAAAATAGCGCGCCTGCGGGAGCATAACGTCAAAGATCGTCCCTGACACCAAGGAGATGCTGGTGGCCGAGAATATAATCAAGGCCTGGCGTTTCCGGTTATCCTCGGCGCATTCCAAATAGCATTTTACCAGCAGGCGCAGTGAAAACGCCATAAAAACTAAATAATAAAGGTGATACGAATATTGCCAGAGCGACGGACTAAAGCCGTAAGCCCATCCGTACCATTGCCGTTGAGGATAAATATTGGCGACACGGCCGGACCACTGTAAACCCATAATTACCAGAGGAATGCCGTAGATTGCGGCAAAGATCCACCTCTTAACCAATACCGCCTCCCGGCCGGTAAAAATAAGAATAAAGTGTAAAAAAGCGCTGGCGAAGAATATCCAGCCAAGGGAAGAAATATTCAACGCCCATTGAGCGCCTTCATAAGAAGTGCCCGGCGACAGCATGAGTAGTCTTCCCATAGCCCATACCGCCAGAGCGACTATAAAGTAGGCGCAAGAACGATTGAGCGCCTTAGTATGCTTATCGGCTAGTATATAAGTCGCTAAGATCGTATACACCGCCAGCGCAAACAAATATAATAATTGTATTATCGACATAGTCTTTTAGCTAATAAGGCCTGCTTAATCTTAAACCTTTATACCAGAATATATTATAGGTTGTCCGCTGCTGATGTCAAAGACTTAACTGCTGCCGGTAAACTTGTTCGATCTGCCGCAGGCGCTAATTTGAACTGTTCAGATACGCCTGACGCTCCTGCCGAGTAAGTTTGCGCTGAGAAGTATTCGTATAAAGCATCCCCTCAGGCAGGTCTTTGGCCACCACTGAATTAGCTCCGATGACGCAAAATTTACCGACCCTGCAAGAAACCACCGTAGTCAAACACCCTATGCGGACGTAATCTTCGATGATCGGCCCGCGACGCTTGCGATAATCCTTCATCAGCATATACTTATTCTCGGCCAACATCACCGACGGACTCAAAAAAACCCATTTACCGACCTTGGAAGTGGATCCCAGAGCCGAATAATTAAGCACTACCGACCCCTCCCCGATTTCGCAGAAAGAACTTACGGTAACATCCAAACCGATAAGCACGCGATCGCCAATTCTATTATGGGCCCGGATAAAAGCGTGATTACCTATAGTGCAGCGCCGGCCGATAATGACTTTACTGAAGATGCTCGCCCCATCGCACACAACCGAACCCCGGCCGATAATACATTTATTCTGCGCCACCAGAAACCGGGTATAATACTCATTCTGAGCCGTGATCATTGTCTCATCTACCGGGTCATCAAAACCGATCTTACAGTAATCCCCGATAGTCACATCATCCTCGATAACCGCCCGAGCGGCGATCTTGGTAAAATCCCCGATACGCACGCCTTGGCCAATCTGCGCCTTAGGATCGATGATACAATACTTGCCCGGAAGAATTCTCCTTCTGCCCCTAGTTTTCATTATCTATCCTCTCTGGGGCGCTGATTCCCCGCGGTTTTCTTAAGTTTACTAGCCACTTCACTCGCTCGCGCCTGAATCGCCGAGACCAGGTCGCAAATGACCTCGACATCCGCTTCGGCGAGTGCCGCATACATCGGCAAACACAGATTGCGCGCGGCCACAGTCTCGGTATTCGGCAGCACTGCCCGACGGGCAAAGGGCAACTGCGCATAGCAGGCGTAGTTATGCGCCGCGGGATAAAAATATTTCCGCGTCACTACATTGTCGCGCTTGAGCGCCGCGTGCAGCTGGTCGCGGCTTAAACCAAACTCTTCCTCCCGTACCTGAATAGTCATATACTGATGATTCGACTGGCACCCCGGTCGAATCTTCTGCATAGTAATCCCCGGAATCACCGCCAGCCGGCGGGCATACACTGCCGCTAAGGTGGTAAGCTTAGCCAGGATATCGCCGATATTATCCAGGGCTATGAGGCCGAATATCGCGTGGACCTCGGACATTTTCCCATTCAGGCCAACCCCGGTAACCGATTCCTCGTCTCTAATCCCGAAATTAATCAACTGCCTTAAGCGATTATACAACCCGGTATCGTTAGTAACGATCGCCCCGCCCTCGGCAGTGCTGAATAATTTTGTGGCGTGAAAACTAAACATCTGCGCTGCCCCAAAGTTGCCGATAAAGGTGCCTTGATACCGGCACATAAAAGCGTGGGCCGAATCATAGATTACCGGAATACCGCGGCTGCGGCCGATAGATTCCAGCGCGGTATAATCACAGGCGTTGCCGAATACGTCTACCCCCAGAATACAAGAGGTAGCGGCGGTAATCGTCCTTTTTACCGATTCAATATCCAGCGTATACCCCTCTAGATCAATATCACATAATAACGGCTCGAGCCCGGCCATGGTGACCGCGTGTACCGTAGCCGGGAAGGTAAACGCCGTAGTCAAAACTTTTCCCCTTAATTCCAGCGCCCGCAGCAAAAGAAATAATCCCACGGTCCCATTACAACACAACAGGACATGCCGCACCTTAAGGTGGGCGCGCAAGCGCTCTTCAAGCTCGGAGTGATAATGCCCGAAATTAGTCAGCCAGCGCCGCTTGAGCAAATCATCCAACAGCACGAATAGGCGAGCCTTGTCCGGCAGATTAGGGCGGGTTACGTATAGAGGCTCATTAAAAAAAGGTTT